>USHW01000012.1 GCA_900554545.1 uncultured Prevotella sp.
ACATTGATTGCATACACTGGATGCCGCATCGGCGTGCGGCATGACGGTTACCGAGAGCCTCATTTGTAGTCAATTTAAATACATAATGTTATTAGGCAAACAGTGGTAATCAAGCTCTCTCCCTTCGGGAGGGCTGTGGTGGGCCTTTTGTTTAATTGAAAATGAAAAATTAAAAATGAATAATTATGATTACCTTTAAGGCAGTCTGCCAACAAAACTAATCATAATTATCAATTCCACATTCTCAATTCTCGATTTAAAACACGGCAAATTGGAATGCAAAAGGCCGTCTTTTACATCGCAAAAGGTGGCCTTTTGGCGTGTAAAAGACGGCCTTTTGCAACGCGTTGAGTGTCAGTGCGTTACGCGGACGGTTGGCGGCGGCTCCATGTGAGGCGGCCGGCGGAGGTGCCGATGGGTTAAAAATAGGGCGATTTATTTTGTTTTACACGGCAAAAACCGTAACTTTGCACGATATTATACGCGCGCCGGGCGGAAGCCGCAGGGCGCAAACCGATGTAACAAACCGATAAAAACAAAGGAATATGGACTCACTGAAAAGAGCATTGGCATCAAAACTGCTGAAGATAAAGGCTATCAAGCTGCAGCCCGACAACCCCTTTACGTGGGCTTCGGGATGGAAGTCGCCGTTTTATTGTGACAACCGCAAGACGCTGTCTTACCCCGACCTGCGCGGCTTTGTGAAGCTCGAGCTGGCGCACGCCGTGCTCCAGCACTTCCCCGAAGCTACGGCTGTGGCCGGCGTTGCGACGGGTGCCATAGCGCAGGGCGCGCTCGTGGCCGACGAGCTTGGTATGCCGTTCGCCTACGTTCGCAGCAAGGCGAAGGACCACGGAATGGGCAACCTCATAGAGGGAGAGCTGCCCGAGGGCGCGAAGGTTGTTGTCATTGAAGACCTGATTTCCACCGGCGGAAGCAGTCTGAAGGCTGTCGAGGCATTGCGCGCGGCAGGCTTCGAGGTTGTAGGCATGGTGGCATCATACACCTACGGCTTCCCCGTGGCGCAAAAGGCGTTCGAGGATGCAGGCGTTACCCTCGTCACCCTGACCGACTACGAGCACGTGGTGGAGGAGGCTGTGGCTACGGGCTACATCACCGAGAAGGACGTAGAACTGCTGCACGAGTGGCGCAAGGACCCGGCAAATTGGACGAAGTAAAAGCCCCCTCCCAACCTCCCCGAGGGGAGGAGGCGGCGGCTGGCAGATTGGCCGGCATCATATTTATTGAAAGATATTATTAAAACCAAGCACATCCTGTCACCTCCAATTGGGGAGGCCGGCAGGGGCTTATCATTAACTTGCCACTTATCGCCTCCCCTCGGGGAGGTTGGGAGGGGGCTTACATTTATGAGCAAATACGAAAGCGGAATAAAACAGATTCCACATCCGCAAGGCGTGGTGTTCAGCACGCTTAGCGACCTCAACAACATTGAACGCGTGAAAGACCGCATTCCGGCCGACAAGGCCGGGCAACTGTCGTTCGACCACGACACGGTGAGCGTGAGCGTGCCGCCCGTCGGCGCGATAACGCTGCGCATTGTGGAGCGCGACGAGCCAAAGTGCATCAAGTTCGAGACCGAGAACTCGCCCGTGCCGATGAACATCTGGGTGCAGCTGTTGCCCGTAACCGACGCTACATGCAAGATGCGCGTTACGCTGAAGGCCGACATCCCTCTGTTCCTCAAGCCGATGGTGGGCGGAAAATTGCAGGAAGGTGTCGACAAGATAGCCGACGCACTGGCAATGCTGCCGTACTGATTTTTTAGCAGACAAGATACAAGGGACAAGCAGACAAGACTGTCTTTAGGGCTTGTTTGCCTAAGGAAATGTGCTTGTTTGCTTGTCAACTTGTCACTCGTAACTGAAAAAAGAATGAAACTTTGGGAAAAAAACTTCTCCATAAACAAGGAGATTGAGCGCTTTACGGTGGGACGCGACCGCGAGATGGACATGTATCTTGCCAGGTACGACGTGCTCGGAAGCATGGCGCACATCACCATGTTAGAGTCAATCGGTCTGCTGGAAAAGGCGGAGCTTGAGCAGCTTCTCGCAGAGCTGAAGCGCATCTACGCCGCCTGCGAGAACGGAGAGTTCGCCATCGAGGACGGCGTTGAGGACGTTCACTCGCAGGTTGAGCTGATGCTTACGCGCCGGCTCGGCGACATGGGCAAGAAGATACATAGCGGACGGTCGAGGAACGACCAGGTGCTTGTTGACCTGAAGCTGTTTATACGCAACGAGATAAAGGAAATAGTGGAGCTTGTGAAGGCTCTCTTCGACGAACTGTTGCAGAAGAGCGACGAGTACAAAAACGTGCTCATGCCCGGCTACACGCATCTGCAAGTGGCGATGCCAAGCTCGTTCGGCCTGTGGTTCGGCGCTTACGCGGAGAGCCTTGCCGACGACATGCTGTTCCTTCAGGCCGCATGGCGCATGGCCAACCGCAACCCCTTGGGCAGCGCGGCAGGCTATGGCTCGTCGTTTCCGCTCGACCGCGGCATGACGACACGCCTGTTGGGCTTCGACACGATGGACTACAACGTGGTGTACGCGCAGATGGGACGCGGCAAGACCGAGCGCAACACGGCCTTCGCTATGGCGTCAGTCGCCGGCACTCTGTCCAAGATGGCCTTCGACGCCTGCCTGTTCAACAGCCAGAACTTCGGCTTCGTCCGTCTGCCGAAAGAATGCACGACGGGCAGCAGCATCATGCCGCACAAGAAGAACCCCGACGTGTTCGAGCTGATACGCGCCAAGTGCAACAAGCTGCAGTCGCTGCCCCAGCAAATCACGCTGATAATGAACAACCTGCCTTCGGGATATTTCCGTGACCTGCAAATAATAAAGGAGGAGTTCCTTCCGGCGTTCGGCGAGCTGAAGGATTGCCTGCGCATGGCGGCTTACATCGTGAATAAGATGGAGGTGAACGAGAGCATCCTTGACGATTCGCGTTACGACCTGATGTTCTCCGTTGAGGAAGTCAACCGCCTTGCAGCAGAAGGAATACCCTTCCGCGACGCTTACAAGAAGGTTGGACTTGACATCGAGGCAGGCCGTTTCACGCCTAACAAGGACATCCGCCACACCCATGAAGGCTCTATCGGCAACCTGTGCAACGACAAAATCAGCGCGTTGATGGACAATATCATCGTCGGTTTCACGTTTGATAGGGTGGAACAGGCCGAGAAAACACTGCTTGGGCGGTGACGCCCGGGCGTTCGCTATTATGGCGTACAACCCTTATCGGCCATATAAGTCTTATTTGTCCTATTTTATCAAGCAAAAAGATGAAACGTTACACCTATTATATAATAGCGCTGCTGGCAACCGTCCTATTCTCAGGCTGCGGCGAGACGGAGTATGAATACAGCCGTTACCCGTGCCGTCTGGTGTTTGACAATACTGCAAACAGAAGTCCGGCGTTGGCTTCGGCGATGAATGTGATGTCGCCGGGAGTATTCTGCCGCATAACAATGGCAGGCAATTATTTTAGCTTCTCGACAAATCAGGGACTGTCAGACCAAGTGGCTTTGACCGCAATCGACCAGCAAGTGTCAATCGCTCTCGGTGTTTATAATGGTACGGGCATCATTGTCGGCTATGGCAATTTGAACAATCCGGCAACATTTTATGCCTATGACAGCCAATGTCCGAACTGTTACCATGATAGCGGATTGCCGCGTTATTCATTGACAATGAACACTGACGGCACGGCGGAATGCGGCAGTTGCCATCGTAAATACGACATGAATAATGGAGGCATTGTGTCAAGCGGTGACGGCGGCGACAAAATGATACGTTACAGGGCAGGCGTTGCCGGGAATGTTCTAAATGTAAACAATTGACACGTTTTAACATTAAAATGTGTAAATTAATTTGCGCTTTCGAGAAATAGACTTATCTTTGCAATGCTTTATGCGGCAATAGCTCAGTTGGTAGAGCGCAACCTTGCCAAGGTTGAGGTCGCGGGTCCGAGTCCCGTTTGCCGCTCAGTGCTGCCGCAATGGTGGAATTGGTAGACACGAGGGACTTAAAATCCCTTGGCCAGAAATGGCTGTGCGGGTTCGAGTCCCGCTCGCGGCACAACAATCTAAAAACCTTTCATTATGAAAAAAAATCTTATCTTATTGTTCTCGGCGGCTTCAGTGCTTGCGCTGTCGTCTTGTTCTACCAAGTTGGGGGAACTCTCTGCCGACAATTTTAAAGTAACTCCTAATCCCCTTGAGTCAAGAGGCGGACAGGTGGCTGTTACCATCGACGGGACTTTCCCCGAGAAGTACCTGAAGAAGAAGGCCGTTGTTACTGTTGTTCCGGAGTTGCGTTACGGCGACGGACAGGTGGCACAGGGACAGGCTGCGACGTTCCAGGGCGAAAAGGTGGAAGGCAACGACCAGACCATTTCTTACAAGATGGGCGGCAACTACACAATGAAGGCCAACTACAAGTATGTTCCTGACATGCAGAAGAGCGACCTCTACATGACATTCGACGCATATTATGGCAAGAAGAAAAAGAAGATAGAAGTTCCTGCCGTTAAGGTTGCAGAAGGTGTAATCGCTACATCTGAACTTTATACAAAGACTCTCGCAGGCAGCGGAGCTTGCATCGCTCCTGACACTTTCCAGCGTGTACGCGCCCAGAGGCAGGAATCTCAAATCAAGTTCCTCATCAACCAGGCCAACCTTCGCAAGAGCGAGCTGAAGAACAACTCTGTTCAGGAGTTCGTGAAGCTGCTTAAGGACATCAACGACAACCAGGAGAAGCTGAACCTGAAGAACGTAGAGGTTCTCGCTTACGCATCTCCCGATGGTGGCGTTGAATTCAACGACAAGCTTGCAAGCAAGCGTCAGGACGTGTCTGTTGACTATGCGGAGAAGCAACTCAAGGATGCTGAACTTGCAGGCGACGTTACCGGCAAGTACACTGCACAGGACTGGGACGGCTTCCAGAAACTTGTTGCTGCTTCAAACATCCAGGACAAGGACGTAATACTCCGCGTTCTCTCTATGTATCAGGACCCCGAAGAGCGCGAGCAGCAAATCCGCAACATGTCTGCCGGCTTCCGCGAGCTTGCTGACGGCATCCTTCCTGAACTCCGTCGTTCACGCCTCATCATCAACTATGAGACAATCGGACGCAGCGACGACCAAATCAAGGAGCAGTACAAGAGCGACGCTACACAGCTGAGCGTTGACGAAATGCTGTACGCTGCTACTCTTGAGAACAACCTCGACGCTAAGGAAGCTATCTACAAGAAGACAATTGAAGTTTATCCTAACGACTACCGCGCATACAACAATGTTGCAGCAATCGAGTTTGCAAAGGGCAACGACGCAGAGGCTAAGAACTATCTGTCAAAGGCTCAGAGCATCAACGGCAATGCAGCAGAGGTTAACGCAAACCTCGGTCTGCTGGCTTTGAAGAGCGGCAACATTGCAGAGGCTGAGAACTACATCGCAAAGGGCAACACTGTAAGCGACTATAACAAGGTGCTTGGCACGCTCAACCTTGCAAAGGGTGACTATGCAACAGCAGAGCAGAACCTCAACGGCATCAACTGCAATACTACTGCTTTGGCACAGATTCTTAACAAGAACTACGCTGGCGCGGCTACAACTCTCGGCAACATCGAGAACAAGGACGCTATGACAGACTATCTGCAGGCTATCCTGAACGCACGTCAGGGCAACAACGACGCAGCTTCTTCTTACCTGAAGAGCGCGCTGCAGAAGGATTCTTCACTCTCAACTTACGCTAACAACGACCTTGAGCTGTCAAACGTCAGCAAATAAACAAGGCTGACGCATGAAGCGGCTTATACATATCTTTATACTCACCTTGGTTCTGGTTGCCTGCGGTTCACGCAGGGGTTACTTCAGCTTGGAGGGCCGACTACTCAACCTGAACCAAGGTGAGTTTTATGTTTACAGTCCCGACGGTGTTTTCGATGGTGTCGATACGATAAAAGTCGAGGGCGGACGTTTCACTTTTGAAACGCCATGCAAGGAGAGTGGCACCATAATGATTGTCTTTCCGAACTTTTCGGAGCAGCCTGTGTTTGTTGAACCGGGCAAATCTGTCACGATAAAGGGAGACGCTTCACACCTTCGGGAGATAGAAATCGAGGGCACGGATGAAAACAAACTGATGAACGGTTTTCGTCAGCAGATAGCCAAGGCTTCGCCTCCTGAAGTGCTGGAATATGCTGAAAGGTTTGTCAAGAACAATCCGGAGTCGCCCGTGAGTGTTTATATCCTGCGGAAATATTTTGTCGGTGGCAGCGGTGTTCCAAGCCGTAATGAAATAGAGAAGGCCGAGCAACTCGTGTCGATTGTTTACAAGGCGCAGCCGAAGAACGGACAGGTAGCCCGTATGTCGCGTTATGTGAAGGATGCGAAAAACGGCGTAGTAGGTGCCGGTCTGCCGCAGTTTACGGCGAAAGACATTTATGGTGAAAATGTTTCCAGCGCCCAATTGAAAGGCCATGTAGCCGTAGTGTACACATGGGCGAACTGGAATTACGAGAGCCGGACTGTCCGTGACCGCCTGAGTCGCATGAAAAAAGACTATGGCGACCGTCTTGCCGTGCTGGGCGTGAGCCTCGACGCAGGCATTGACGAGTGCAAACGTTCGCTCCGCAACGATTCAACAGGCACTATGTTCGTGTGCGACCAGATGATGTTTGAAAGTCCGCTTATGGACGCTTTCGGTTTTGGCGGAGTGAATGAAAACATCTTGTACAACGCCCAAGGACGCGTAATCGAGCGCAACTTGAAGGCGGAAGACATTGAATCTAAGCTGAAAACACTGTTAAATTAACTTGTTACATGCTTGTAAAGACGTTTTGCGCGGCTGTAAACGGTCTCGATGTGACTACCGTTACGGTCGAGGTAAGTATGTCGAAAGGCGTGATGTTCCATCTTTCCGGGCTTGCTGACACGGCTGTGAAGGAGAGCCGCGACCGCATTGTCGCCGCATTGAAGAACAACGGAATACGCCTTCCCGTAGCCGACATCACAATCAACATGGCGCCGGCCGACCTGCGCAAGGAGGGCAGTTCGTATGACCTTCCCATTGCGGTAGGGCTTCTTGCTGCCATGGGAAAGGTTAAGGCCGACAGTCTTTCGCAGTATATGCTCGTCGGAGAGCTTGGCCTTGACGGCAATATCCAGCCCGTGCGAGGTGCTTTGCCGATAGCCATCCGTGCCCGGAAAGAAGGCTTTAAGGGGCTGATAGTGCCCCGGCAGAACATCCGCGAGGCCGCCGTTGTCAACAAGCTTGATGTCTATGGCATGGACTCTATCCTCGACGTTGTGCGTTTCCTCAACGGAGAGGCAGGCTTCGAGCCTACCGTCATCGACACGCGCCGCGAGTTTTACGAGCAGCAGAGCAAGTTCGACTTGGACTTTGCCGACGTCCGCGGTCAGGAAAGTGTCAAGCGTGCTATGGAAGTTGCGGCGGCAGGCGGCCACAACATTATAATGATAGGCCCTCCGGGCAGCGGCAAGTCGATGATGGCCAAGCGGCTTTCTTCCATTCTTCCGCCGCTCTCTTTGGCTGAAAGTCTTGAAACAACACAGATACATTCCGTCGCCGGAAAGCTTGGCCGTGACATGTCTTTGATTTCCCAAAGGCCGTTCCGCGCTCCCCATCACACCATTTCCCAGGTTGCCTTGGTAGGCGGAGGAGCCAGTCCGCAGCCGGGAGAAATATCCCTTGCACACAACGGAGTGCTATTCGCCGACGAGCTGCCGGAGTTCAACAAGACGACACTTGAGGTTTTGCGGCAGCCTTTGGAAGACCGTAAAATCACCATCTCGCGCGCCAAGTACACCGTTGAGTACCCCTGTTCGTTCATGTTTGTGGCGTCGATGAACCCCTGTCCGTGCGGTTATCACAACGACCCTACCCACAAGTGCGTGTGTACGCCGGGGCAAATCCAACGTTATTTGAACAAAATCAGCGGTCCGTTGCTCGACCGCATAGACATACAGGTAGAGATAACGCCCGTGCCTTTCAAGGACATTTCGCGCACGACGCAGGGCGAAAGCAGCGCCGACATACGCCAGCGCGTAATCGCTGCGCGGCAGATACAGGAGCAGCGGTTCCGCGAATGCCGCGGAGTCCACTGCAACACGCAGATGTCCGAGCGCATGATTCACCAGTATGCCGAGCCTGATTCTGCAGGAATAGAACTGCTGCGCATGGCTATGGAGCGGCTCAACCTGTCCGCCCGGGCATATAACCGCATTCTGAAGGTGGCGCGCACCATTGCCGACCTTGACGCTTCGCCCGACGTTCAGGCGCAGCATCTGGCCGAAGCCATAAGCTACAGGAACTTAGATAGGGGCGACTGGGCGGAAAGGTGATTCTTTCAGAAGTTAAAGGAGTTAAAAGAAGTTATCGCTCACTTCGTTCGCTAAGAAGTTAAAGACACATGCTTTTTTGCTTGTCTGCATTAAGTGCAGGCTATCAATGCAAAGCAAAAAGAAGCAAACTAAGGTAATGTCTTTAACTTCTTAGCGAACGAAGTGAGCGATAATTTCTTTTAACTCCTTTAACTTCTCAAAGATTACAACAGCCTCTTTGCGAAGTACCTCACGGGATACCACACCGAGACGAAGCCTACGGCAACCACCGTAAAGAATACAACTATGATGTCTTCGGGGTGTACGCTCACCGGGTAAGCGTCTACAACGAACGAGCCGCTGCTCTGTCCCAAGGCCACGAGTCCGTACTCCTGTTGCAGCCAGCACAGCAGCAGGCCCAGCAGTATGCCTATGACGGCGCCGATGACTGAAATCATGCGTCCCTCAAAAAGGAATATGCGCGTTATCTGTTTGTCAGTTGCGCCCATGTTGCGCAGCGTCGTCACGTCTTCCTTCTTGTCGATGATGAGCATTGACAGCGAGCCTATTATGTTGAAGCAGGCCACGGCCAGAATGAACGTAAGGAATATGTAGGCTATGAACTTCTCTATTTTCATTATCCTGAACGTGTCGGCCTGCTGCTCCATGCGGTCAAGCACGCGGTACTTTTCGCCTGCAATCTCCCTCATCTCCGCCTTAACAGCGTCAAGGTTGCTGCCCGGTTTCAGCCTCAGTTCGAGCTGTGACAGCATGCCCTGCTGGTTGAACAGGCGGCGCGCGAAGCCTATCGAGGTCACTATGTAGTTGGCGTCATACTTCGCGTTCCTCACCATGAACACCGCGCCCGGCGATATCAGCGAGTCCTCCACGAAGCCTTCCGTCGGGTTCATCATGTCGAGCTGCCCCTCGCGTTGTGGCGCATATATATTAAGGTAACCGTCCCAGTCGGCCGTCATGCCTAACTGGTCGGCCAGCCGTATGCCCACAGTGCCGTATTCAAGGTTGGCCGCGTGCAGTGAAAACTCGCCGTCGCCGTACAGTATGTCGTTGATGTGGGTCAGCTGGTCGAAGTTGTCGTCAACGCCCTTCACCGTCACCATGGCCTGCTTGCCTTGGTACACGGCCAGCGCCTGGTCCTCTACGCTCTCCGTAGCCACGTCCACTTCGGGCAGCGTGCGTATCTTTTGCAACACAGGGTCGTCCGCAGGGGCTGTCTTTCCCTGTGTCGGAACGACCTGAATTTGAGGGTCGAAGGCCGTGAGGAACGTCGCCACGAGGTCATGGAAACCGTTGAACACGCTCAGCGTCACCACCAGCGCCATCGTTGCCACGGCCACTCCTACGGCGCTTATGCCGCTTATCAGGTTGATAACGTGCGTGCTCTTCTTCGAGAACAGATACCGGCGTGCTATGTAAAACGGGAAGTTCATTTCTTCAGCAGCTCGTCAATGTGCTCTATGTAGTCAAGCGAGTCGTCAACGAAGAAGCGCAGTTCGGGTATTATGCGCAGCTGGTTGCGCACGCGCGTGCCCAGTTCGTAGCGTATGGTCTTCTCGTTTGCGGTGACGTTCTTTATTATTTCGTCCGCCTTGCCGGATGGGAATATGCTCAGGTAGGCCGTGCAGATGCTCAGGTCGGGGCTTACGCGGCAGCGCGTCACGCTTACCAATACGCCGTGCATCGAGCGCGTCTGCGACTGGAAAATCAGGCTAAGCTCCTTTTGCAGCAGCCTTGCTATTCGGTTTTGCCTTGTCTCTTGCATAGTTTTTCGTTTTGTTTTATGTTTGTTCCAAATCAACTGCAAACTTACTAAAAATCATTTGAATAAACGAAGAAAACCCGAATAATGCGGAAACGTTGGCCTAATAATGCCCGCCTGCTTGCCGTTGTTGGCGGAATTTCCTATCTTTGGCGCAGTGACTGAAAAGCCTTGTGCTGCTGTATATACATTGAAATAACGTGAGTTCGGTATAAGATTAATCCTCGTAAATTGAAGGTTTATCCTTTGTAGGGACATAATTAGCTTTCGCTGACCTTCGGTTCTGAAGATTGCTCCATTAAGACGCAATCGTATCCTTAGTTCTGAAAGAACGTATCCAATTGTCTTTGCTTGATGAATACGCCTCTTCGCGGCGTTCGGACATAATAAATTATGTACCTACACAGGGTGTATGCTTATGCAGGCTCAGGTTAATTGTAAATTTTCAGTTCTCGACTCTCAATGTAAAACATGGCCTTTTACCGCCTAAAAGGCCATGTTTTACCTTCCAAAAGGCCGTCTTTTGCAAGCCGAAAGACGGCCTTTCAGATTGTAACTTGCACACCCTGTCTTGTTACGGGTTGTAATTTCGTGCGGCGTTGTTTGTCGCTGTCGCCTAAAATGCTTACCTTTGAAGCCGTGAAAGGCCGTTTGAGGTGGGGAATGTGAGCAGGACTTAACTCTCAAGCTAATGTCCTTAACTCCTAAAGTCGCGTCAGTTCGGTATAAGAATCATTTTCCCTCGAAATGAAAGAGCTTATATATTTTTGTATTTCAAATAGTCGGTTGGTATCTGTCATTCCGCGCTACGATGCGGAATCCAGAACAAAAACATATAAAAATCCAGCTGTAATTACTGGATTCCGCGTCGTAGCGCGGAATGACAGATACCAACCGACCGCTTGAAGTAGGGTTATTCCACATCATCATTATACCGGACTCACGTTAAAATCAACTTCCTTAACTCCTTAAAATAATATGTACAAGTTCGTTGTTGCAGTTCTTCTGGCTTTTTCATTGCCGTCGGTATGTGCCGCGCAGCACAAGCCTTACCATGGCGACGGCATTGACGATTATCTACGCTTTGTGCCCATCGTGTCGGCATACGCCATGAAGGCAGCCGGCGTTGACAGCCGCAGCCCGTGGAAGCGGCTGCTGGTCAACACCGCCACGTCGTTTGCCATCGACGCGGCGTTCACCTACGGGCTGAAGTACACCGTGAAATCGACCCGTCCCGACGGCACCGACAACCACTCGTTCCCCTCCGGGCACACGTCGTTCGCCTTTTTCGGCGCCGCCATCCTGGACAAGGAGTTCCGCCGTGTAAGCCCATGGATAAGCGTGGCCGGCTACACTGTGGCCGCCGCCACTGCGGTTGACCGCGTGCGGCGCAACCGCCATCATTGGGCCGACGTGCTTGTAGGGGCGGCAATAGGCGTGCTTTCGGTTGAAGCCGGCTATTGGCTTGGCGATAAAATCACCGGCTGGGATGATGACGTAAGTCTTGCCGTAAGCCCCGTCGGGCTTAGCCTCGTTGTTGGTTTGTAGGCGTGTCTTTTGTTTCTTCATGGGCGTTTGCGTGCAAGAAAATTTTTGCTGGATGATCATTTATTTTAACTGCTTGTCATCGTCGGCGTGCAGTTTGAGCCGTAACGGCGGTGATGGCGTTTGCATGTTAACCGCAAAAGAAATAACTTTGCATTGTTCCCGGTAGGGGAAAACGTACAAATCATCTATAAAAAAGACGTATTATGAAGATTGCAAAGTTTTTGGCCATGATGCTCATGGCGATGACGGTAGGCACGTTTTGTGCGTGCAGTGACGACGATGACGATGACAACGGCGGCAGCGGCAAGGTTACTCTTGACCTTGGAGGCTATGAGGCCGACCTGAACACCGTGTACTGGACTGTTGACGAAGACAATGCAGGCGGTGACGGCAGCAAGTTCTACCAGCTGGAGTTCTATTCTTACGACTTTTACAACCCCGGTTCGTCATATCCGAGTTCGTTTTCAGCCGTTTATATCTCGTTCATGGCAAACGGCAGTGACAGCGAAATACCCGCCGGCACATACAGTTATGGCTCTTATGAGGTGTCGGGAGCGGTAGGCGCGAGCGTAAGCAATCCCGAGGGCAGGTATTATGTTGAGGAGGCCCCGGGCAGCGGCAGCCTCGTGATAAGCAAGAACGGCAGCGACTATACGGTTACGATAAATCCCTTGGTGTGCGCCTATGCTGAACCGCAAGACGATGGCAGCGTCGACGGTTACGCCACTGCCATGACGAACTTCAGCTATACCGGGCGGATAAACCGGGCGCCGGCAATGGAATAACGGTGCGGTTATAATATAAAGGTATGAAGATATTTGCATCGGAAAGGCCGTCTTCCACGATAGGGAAGACGGCCTTTCGCAATGTGTTGATTATTAGATTGTTGTATGGTTGACGGCAAACGATGTAAACGTTCGCGCGTTGGAAAGTTGAAAACGGTGCTTTTTTACATCCGTCTGAATTGTTTTTATGCGTATCTTTGACGCGTATTTTAAGACTTGTTACCTATGAATATACTATTGAATGTCATTTATGGCACGAGTTTCGGAGAGGAACTCGTATTGAATCTGATAACAGGAACGGACGATGAAACAAGGCAGTCAACGCCTTACCGTATGCGGACCGTTGACGGCCGCGAGTGGACGTGCAACCTGAAGTTCGACCTTAAAAAAGGCACTCATATCGATTATTACTACAGCGTGGTGCGTGGCGAGGACAATGTCGTCAGGCGCGAGTGGCTTGTAGAGCCTCACCGCCTTGAAATCAATGCGCTGCGCGGCGACAGTGTCACCGTGTACGACCATTGGCTCGACATGCCCGACGACGCTTACCTGTACACGTCGGCCTTCACCGACTGCATCCGCCGCCGGCATACGAGGCTTGTTCCGCTGAGCGATTATCCCGTAACGGTGCGCCTGAAGGTGCGCGCGCCGCAGCTGTCGGGCCGTCAGGTGCTCAAGATTGTGGGCAACGACGAGTCGCTTGGGGCGTGGGACGTGCAGAAGGCCATTCCCATGGTGGAGCACAACTATAACGAGTGGATTGTAGATATAGACGCTACGCGGCTCGCAGCGTCAACGTTCTTCTTCAAGTTCATCGCCGTCAACGTGGCCGACTGCGCCGATGTTGTTTGGGAAAACTGCGACAACCGCCGCGTTGAACTGCCCATGTCGCTCAAAGAGGGGTGCGTGGTGGTTTACGAGTTGGACAAGGCATGCTTCCCCGTATATAATATAAGGTGTGCCGGTACGCAGGTGCCTGTGTTCTCGTTGCGTTCCAAGGCGAGCTTCGGAGTTGGCGACTTCGGCGACCTGAAGAAAATGATTGACTGGATGGCGATGACGCAACAGCGCGTGCTACAGCTCCTGCCAATCAATGATACGACGACAACACACACGTGGACAGACTCTTATCCGTACAGCAGCATAAGCATATTCGCCCTGCATCCGCAGTATGCCGACCTCAATGCGCTGCCGCAGATTGAGGACGAGGCGCTTAGAGAGAAGTTTGAAAGCCTGCGCCAGGAGCTTAACGCCCTGCCGAAGATTGACTACGAGCGCGTCAACGCCGCAAAGACAGAGTATCTGAAAGAGCTTTACAGGCAGGAAGGCAAGACGGTTCTGGCCTCTTCGGCCTTCAAGGTTTTCTTCGAGGAGGCAGGCCATTGGCTTGTGCCTTACGCCCAGTACTGCACCCTGCGCGAGAAATACGGCACGGCCGACTTCGCCACTTGGCCTGACCACAACCTCTTTGACGAGGCCGAGCGCAAGGCGTTGTCAAACCCACGCACGGCCGCATACAAGGAAGTGGCGTTCTATTATTACGTGCAGTTCATTCTCAACCGCCAGATGGCCGACGCCCATGCATACGCACGTTCAAAGGGAGTGGTGCTCAAGGGCGACATACCCATCGGTGTTGACCGCCACGGAGCGGACGTATGGCAGGAGCCGCGGTACTTCAACCTTAACGGACAGGCTGGCGCACCGCCCGACGATTTCTCCGTAAACGGCCAGAACTGGGGCTTACCCACATACAACTGGGACGAGATGCTGAAGGACGGATGCCGCTGGTGGATACGCCGTTTCGCCAACATGGCAAAGTTCTTTGACGCTTACCGCATAGACCATGTGCTCGGTTTCTTCCGCATTTGGGAAATCCCCGTCAACTCCGTTCACGGCCTCTTGGGGCAGTTCTCGCCGGCCCTCGGCATGACGAAAGAGGAGATAGAGGCTTACGGACTGCACTTCCAGGAGGAACTGTTTACCGAGCCTTTCATCACGGATTGGGTGCTCGACCGCATGTTCGGAGAGCGTGCCGCAATGGTGCGTGACACATATCTCGTGCCCACACACGACGGCCGTTACCGCATGAAGCCTGAGTTTGACACCCAGCGCAAGATAGAAGCCGCGTTCGCAGGCAAGACAGAGCAGGACGAACTCAACCTGCGCGACGGTCTGTACGCCCTCGTCAGCGACGTGCTTTTTGTCCGCGACCATCGCGATTCGCACAAGTTCCACCCGAGGATATCCGTCCAGTTCGACTTCATTTACGAGTCCCTGTACGACAGCGACAAGTATCTTTTCAATAAAATCTACAACGATTACTACTACCGCCGCAACAACCAGTTCTGGTATCGTGAGGCAATGAACAAGCTGCCGAAAATCGTTGAGGCCACACGTATGCTCGTTTGCGCCGAAGACTTGGGCATGGTGCCCGACTGTGTGTCGTGGGTTATGGACGAGCTTAAAATCCTAAGTCTCGAAATCCAGTCGATGCCTAAAGACCCGAACGTGCGCTTCGGCGTGCTTTCACGCAATCCGTACCGCTCTGTCTGCACAATTTCCAGCCACGATACGCCTACTATGCGCCAGTGGTGGGACGAGGACTGGACGCGCACGCAGGACTATTTCAACAACGTGTTGCAGAAGTACGGCGCCGCTCCTCATCCCCTGCCGGGATGGCTTGCGCGCGACATCGTATCGCGGCATCTGCTCTGTCCGTCGATGCTTTGCATCCTGGCATTGCAGGACTGGCTTGCAATCGACGAGAATGTGCGCCTTGCCGACGCCGACGCGGAGCGCATAAACGTGCCCTCGAACCCACGTCATTACTGGCGTTACAGGATGCACGTGAATATTGAAGACCTCATTGACAATCACGAATTCAGCCAGAACATCACCGATTTGATTAGGGAAAGCGGGAGGATGTGACAATTTTTAAGAAGTTAAAGAAGTTAGGGGAAGTTATAGAAGTTAAAGACTAATGCATTGTCTGCTTGTCTCTCGTATCTTGTCAACTAACGAGAGTGATGGCTTTGACTTCTTAGCGGGCGCAGCGAGCGCTAACTTCTTTAACTCCTTTAACTTCCGAATGACATTCATGAAACAAGATAAAAACCTTACAACTATGCGAAAAGTAAAAATGTTATTGGCCGCTATGCTGATGCCGTTGGCTGCTTTGGCGCAGACGGTGACATCGCCCGACGGCAACGTAGTGCTTAATTTCTCGCTTGACAACGGGCGTCCTACGTATCAATTGGATTACAAGGGCAAGGCCGTAGTGAAGCCGAGCCACCTCGGACTGGAGCTTGCGAAAGACAAGCACGCCAGCAAGGGATTGGAGGAAACCGACCTTATGGACGGTTTCACCATTGTGAAGACCGACACGTCGTCGTTCGACGAGACGTGGAAACCTGTATGGGGAGAGACTGCAACCATACGCAACAACTACAAGGAGATGGCCGTTACTCTCAACCAACCAGCCACAAAGCGCAACATCGTCATACGTTTCCGCGTGTACAATGATGGCATGGGCTTGCGCTACGAGTTCCCACAACAGAACGAACTCAACTATTTCATAATAAAAGAGGAGCACACACAGTTTGCAATGGCCGGCGACCATAAGGCTTGGTGGATACCCGGCGACTATGACACGCAGGAGTATGACTACACCGAGTCGCGCCTTTCAGAGATACGTGGACTGATGAAGGGGGCGATAACTCCCAACTCGTCGCAGACCCCATTCTCGCCTACCGGCGTGCAGACGTCGCTCCAGATGAAGACCGACGACGGCCTTTACATCAACCTGCACGAGGCGGCGTGCGTAAATTACGCCACGATGCACCTCAACCTCGACGACAAGACGATGACCTTCGAGTCATGGCTTACACCCGACGCAACAGGCATGAAGGGCTACATCCAGACACCGTTCAACACGCCGTGGCGCACCGTTATCGTTAGCGACGACGCCCGCGACATGCTCGCATCTAACCTTATCCTCAACCTGAACGAGCCTTGCGCCCTTGACGACGTTAGCTGGATACACCCCGTGAAGTACTGCGGCGTGTGGTGGGAGCTTATCGTCGGCCGCAACTCGTGGAGCTACACGAACGACTATCCGTCGGTTCGCTTGGGCGAGACCGACTACAGCAAGTGTACGCCTAACGGCACCCACGGAGCCAACAACGAGAATGTGAAGAAGTATATCGACTTCGCCGCCGCCAACGGACTCGACCAGGTGCTTGTCGAGGGATGGAACGAAGGCTGGGAAGACTGGATTGGACACTCTAAGTTTGACGTGTTCGACTTCATCACTCCGTATCCCGATTTCGACATAAAGATGCTCAACGACTATGCGCACTCAAAGGGAGTGAAGCTCATGATGCACCACGAGACCTCGGCGTCGGTAATGAACTACGAGCGTTGGATGGACAAGGCGTACAAGCTGATGAACCAATATGGCTACGACGCGGTTAAGAGCGGATACGTAGGCGACATGATTCCGAGGGGCGAGCATCATTACAGCCAGACAATGAACAACCACTACCTGCACGCCGTAAAGGAAGCGGCCAAGCACCATATCATGGTGAACGCCCACGAGGCTACGCGCCCGACGGGACTCTGCCGCACATATCCCAACCTCATAGGCAACGAGAGTGCGCGCGGTACGGAGTACGAGTCGTTTGGCGGAAGCAAGCCTTTCCACACCGTAGTGCTGCCCTTCACGCGCCTGCAAGGCGGCCCGATGGACTACACTCCGGGCATTCTTGAGACGCAACTTGGCACGTGGAGCAAGAACACTTCATACGTCCGCACCACGCTCGTAGGCCAGCTGGCGCTTTACTGCACGATGTACAGCCCCTTGCAGATGGCTGCCGACCTGCCCGAACACTACGAGAAATACGCCGACGCGTTCCAGTTTATAAAGGACGTTGCCGTTGACTGGGATGACTCGAAATATCTTGAGGCCGAGCCGGGCGACTACATCACCGTGGCGCGCAAGGCCAAGGGAACCGACAACTGGTTCATAGGCGGCAAGTGCGACGAGAACGGACACAAGTCAACCATAAAGCTCGACTTCCTCGACAAGGGCAAGAAATACGAGTGTACAATCTACGCCGACGCGAAGGACGCACACTACGAGAAGAACCCCAAGGCGTACACCATAACGAAGAAGACCGTCAAGAAAGGTGACACCCTGAAGCTGACTGAGGCTCCCGGCGGCGGTTTCGCTGTGTCGCTCATTGCGAAGTGACGGAAGTTCTATTGTATGTCGGACATGAGATTACAGATTTGCAGTCAAAAAAAATGATTGCAAACAGTGACAAGAGCTGTGTCCCTCGAAGGTTCTTATTGCAAATGGGCTGTATAGTTTTTGCCGATGTGCACCAGAACCTTACTCTTAGGAAATTAAAAAGACGGCTCTTCTGACATTGTGTGTAATAGCTTTAGTCCTAATTTATAGTACACTATCGCTTTCAAATGAGGCTCTCGGTAATTGTCATTCCGCGCTTCGACGCGGAATCCAGAAAACACCGGGAATGCCCAATGACGCAGGTCGCATACAATGGATTCCGCGTCGAAGCGCGGAATGACAATTACCGAGAGCCTCGTTTGAAAATAGATGAACAGTCGGTTATAATCCAATGTTCATTACGCGGAACTGAAAGTTGCTGTTAAGCAATATCACATGAACATAAAAGACGGTCTTTCGCCTTGCAAAAGGCCGTCTTTCACCCTCTAAAAGGCCACCTTTTACAATGCAAAAGACGGCCTTTTGCAAGGCATTGGAAATCAAGACGTTACGAAACTGATAAATGATGACAAACATGAAGATGACAAACCTGTTGCTCGCAGGCGTCCTGTCGTTGGCTACGGCGCAGGAAGCCGCAGGACAGAATTACATGAAAGAAGTGGAATATTCGCCTGAAAAGACGACCTTCCAGCTGTTCGCCCCGAAGGATGCCAAGGCCGTTACTCTGCGCATCTATGCAGAGGGGCGGGGCGGCAAGCCGTTGAATACGGTTACGATGAAGTATGACGGCCTTCTAAACTATACCGCGACGCTTGACGGCGACTTGAAAGGCAAGTTCTACACGTTCGACATCGGGCGCGGCGAATGCCCCGGAGTGTTCGCCAAGGCCGTAGGTGTGAACGGCAAGCGAGGCGCGATAGTGGACCTCGACGAGACCGACCCGGAGGGCTGGAGCACCGACCGCCTCACCGAAAAGGTGAAGATGACCGACCTCGTTATCTACGAGATGCATCACCGCGATTTCTCCATCGACCCGTCGTCGGGCTTGAAATACAAGGGAAAGTTCCTCGCCCTGACCGAGCAGAAGGCCATTGACCACCTGAAAAAGCTCGGCGTCAACGCCGTGCACATACTGCCTTCGTTCGACTATGCGTCGGTTGACGAGACACGGTTGGACACGCCGCAGTATAACTGGGGCTACGACCCGTTGAACTACAACGTGCCCGAAGGCTCTTATTCAACCAATCCTTATGAGCCGACGGCTCGCATAAAGGAGTTCAAGCAGATGGTGCAGGCGTTGCACAAGGCCGGCATCCGTGTGATACTCGACGTCGTTTACAACCACACTTTCTACCTTGCAGGCAGCAATTTCCAGCTGACTTACCCCGACGTATTCTACCGCAAGAAGGCCGACGGCACATGGTCGGACGGCTCGGGATGCGGCAACGAGACCGCCAGTGACCGCGAGCCGATGCGTAACTTCATGCTCCAGTCAATGCGTTACTGGGTTGACGAGTACCACATCGACGGCTTCCGTGTAGACCTGATGGGCGTGCACGACATAGAGACTATGAACCAGATACGCGCCATGTTCGACCGCGAGTTCCCTGCAACGTTCATCTATGGCGAGGGCTGGAGCGCCGGAGCGTGCGCTTATCCCACTGAGAAACTCGCCATGAAGGCCAACATGCAGCAGATGCCCGGCATCGCGGCGTTCGGCGACGAGATGCGCGACGCACTGCGCGGGCCGTTCAACGACGACCACAAGGGCGCGTTCATAGCCGGCATTCCGGGCAATGAGGAGAGCATAAAATTCGGCATCGTGGGCGCAATAGCCCATCCGCAGGTTGACAATTCAAAGGTGAATTACAGCAAGGAGGCGTGGGCTTTGCAGCCTACACAGGCCATATCATACGTCAGTTGCCATGACGACATGTGCCTGGTTGACCGCCTCCGCGCCAGCGTTCCCGGCATAACGCAGGACGAACTCATACGCCTCGACCTGCTGGCGCAGACCGCCGTGTTCACGTCTCAGGGCGTACCGTTCATTCAGGCAGGCGAAGAAGCCCTGCGTGACAAGAAGGGCGTGCACAACAGTTTCAACTCCCCGGACAGCATCAACCGCATAGACTGGACTAATCTGGAGAAATATCCGCAGGTGTTCAGCTATTACAGCAACCTCATTTCGATGCGCAAGAACCACCCGGCGTTCCGCCTCGGCAATGCCGAATGCGTGCGCAAGCACCTTGAGTTCCTGCCAACGGCAGACTGTCTCGTGGCTTTCCGCCTGAAAGGAAACGCCGGAGGCGACAGCTGGAAGAACATTGTCGTGATACTGAACTCGGCCAAGCAGGCGCGCAACATTGACATTCCCGAGGGCAACTACACCGTAGTGTGCCGCGACGGGGTTATCAACGAGTCCGGACTCGGCACCGTAACAGGTTCCAAAGTCAGCGTTCCGGCACAGTCGGCAGTGATTTTACATGAGTGAATTAAGAATTAAAAGAAGTCAGAGAAGTTATAGAAGTTAAAGCCAAATGCTTTGCTTTTTGCAACAAATGATGACGTGTAAACGGACAAGCCGTGTCAAAATTACAAGGCATTTGGCTTTAACTTCTATAACTACTCTACCTTCTATAACTTCTAAAAATATCCACCAATGAAAAAAACAATCTTATCTTTAGCATTATTGTTAGGCTTTATGGCAACCAATGCGGCGGTCAAGGTTGACCGCATTGACCCCACCAACTGGTTCGTCGGCATGAAGAACCCGTCTCTCCAGCTGATGGTTTACGGCGAAGGCATATCGTCTGCCGACGTCACTACCGACTATGCAGGCGTCAAAGTGGACAGTATCGTGCGCCTTGACAGCCCCAACTACCTGCTGGTTTACCTCAACCTCGACGGCGCGCAGCCCGGAGAGATGACCCTGAACTTCAAGAACGGCAAGCAGACAAAGAAGGTTAAGTATGAGCTGAAGGCACGTGAGAAGCGCGGAGAGGAGCGCATCGGCTTCACAAACGCCGACGTTCTGTACATGCTTATGCCCGACCGCTTTGCCGACGGAGACCCTAACAACAACGACATCAAGGGACTTTACACCTACAAGACCGACCGTTCGCAGCCCAGCCTGCGCCATGGTGGCGACCTGGAGGGCATCCGCCAGCATCTCGATTACTTCAAGGAGCTTGGCGTTACGGCGCTCTGGTTCACCCCGGTGCTTGAAAACAATTCGCCCGACGGCAACGGTTCGAGCACGTATCACGGCTATGCGACCACCGACTACTACCGTGTTGACCCACGTTTCGGCACGAACGAGGAGTACAAACGCCTCTGCGACGAGGCCCACTCTAAAGGACTGAAGGTTGTGATGGACATGATTTTCAACCACTGCGGCTTTGAACACCCGTGGGTTGCCGACATGCCGTCGCGCGACTGGCTGAATACGCCGGAATGGCTTGACGCACGCAAGGACAAGACCAAGCCCGAAGTGAACGACAAGTACCTGCAAACCTCATACAAGCTGACGCCCATCGTTGACCCGTATGCAAGCAAGGTGGACTTCAAGGAGACTGTAGAGGGATGGTTTGTGCCGACGATGCCCGACCTGAACCAGAAGAACCCGCACGTGATGACTTACCTCATACAGAACAGCGAGTGGTGGATTGAGACCGTGGGCATCGACGGAATACGCATGGACACTTATCCATACGCCGACGCCGAGGGCATGGCAATGTGGATGAAGACGCTCGGCGAGGAGTATCCCAACTTCAACGTGGTGGGCGAAACGTGGGTTACCGAGCCTGCATATACCGCCGCATGGCAGAAGGACTCTAAAATATCGAACAGCAACAGCTATCTTGGCACGGTGATGGACTTCAGCTTCTACGACAAGATTAACCAGGCGAAGCGCGAGGACACCGACGGTTTCACCACCGGAATGAACCGCATTTACAACAACTTTGTGTACGACTACCTCTATCCTAACCCGTCGAGCGTGATGGCGTTCATCGAGAACCACGACACCGACCGCTTCCTCGGAAACGGCAAGGACTCAACGGCGTTGAAGCAGGCGTTGGCAATCCTGCTCACCGTAAACCGCATTCCGCAGCTGTATTACGGCACGGAGGTGCTGATGAACGGCACCAAGGAGGTTACCGACGGCAACGTGCGCAAGGACTTCCCGGGCGGTTTCCCTGGCGACGAGCGCAGCGCTTTCACTGCCGAAGGCCGCACACGGGCGGAGAACGCGATGTTTACCTGGTTGAGCAAACTGCTCCACTGGCGTCAGGGCAACGACGTTATCGTGAAGGGAAAGCAGACCCAGTTCATCCCATACAACGGCGTTTACGTGGTTGCTCGGCAGTATAACGGCAAGACGGTGATGACCGTTGTCAACGGCACTCGCAAGCAGGCGGCTCTCGCAGTTAAGCGTTACGCCGAGGTAATCGGTGCGAATACGGCCGCAACCGACGTGCTTACAGGCAAGACAGTGTCGCTTGTTGACGACGTGCAGCTTGCTCCGCGCGACGTGATGATACTCGAGTTCTGATATATTCGGTAGTTAAAGAAGTAAAAGGAGTTAACGCTCCCTGCGGTCGCTAAGGAGTTAAAGACATTGCCTGTGTCTGTAGACAAGGGACGAGATACAAGCAGGCAAGGCATTTGTCTTTAACTCCTTAGCGACCGCAGGGAGCGTTAACTTCTCTAACTCCTTTAACTCCTAATAAGAAAAAATCACTTTTTCTTGAGCACGAGTCCGTCATTGACGTAACAGTCGCCAAACTCTTCGTCGCCGGTCAGCGTGACATCGCTTACGGTCAGTGTGTTTTTCGCAGGGTCAACGGTCAGCATGGCGGTGTAAATATGTCCGTCGCGGCTGCTCACAAAGGTTATTCCGGCCTTGTTGCCGTTGGGTTTGCAGGCCGTGATTGAGCAGTCGTCAACCCTGTCACCGAAGCCGACGTGTATCATCCCGTAGCACTTTATGTCGTTGTAATCGGCGTCAGTTCCGTCGATAGTCATGCCGTACAAGTCGAGTTCGGCCTTTGCTTCGTAGCCGTTGCCTGTCGCAGTCCACACTCCTTTGAACGGTTTTTCCCCGGCTGTAGCGGCCTGCTGCCGTGCAGGAATGGGCACGTTGCGCAGTTCTATGTATCGGTCTACGTAGCCGTTCGCCCCCTCGTGCGTCCTTGTGCGCAGCTGGAGCAGGCTCATTGTGGTGCCGTTTTCGGGCAGGTCGAACAGCGCGTAGATGCATTTCACGGGCACTCCGGGTTCAAAGTCGAAGTCGCCGTTGCCCACAGTCGTCAGGTTTTTGCCCACGATACTGCGGCTGGCATACTCGTTTCCGTCGCTGTAAAACGTCTTCATCTTGTTGAAATCATACACGCGCACGGTCTCGTCGCCTGTATTCGTGACGGTTATCTCAACGCCGCAGAAGTCCTTTTGCCACGTCACGCCCTTGTAATCGACCTCGAAGCCCGGCAATTTGTTAACTATTTTCACGTTGCCCACGGTCTTGGTCTGCCCTGACGACTTCTTGGATGATGACGGAGTGTCAAGCACTTTGTTTACGGCTTTGCCTAATTTCTTGAAGAACTGCGCCTCAGCCTTTATCGGCGCGAGGGCGAAGGCGGCCAGCATTGTCATGGCCGCGATGCTCATTCTGTTCATAACAGGTGTGTTTTTGTTTATATTTATTAATAATGTTAATGAATGTTGCAAAGATAATGTGGATTGTCTGATAATTATTTTCCCTCCACTATTTTAACATTTCTTTAACATACTCGTGCCTTTTGCATATATCAGATGCCGCATTGTCTGCGGCATCTGGATTTTGCCGGCAGAATAGGACGGATGAGTCTGATAAGGCTCATGAAGCCAATCGGGCGTGATTTTAATTGAGAACGGAGAATTGGGAATGGATAATTATGATTACCTTTGATAAAAAACAACCGCAAGGGTAATCATAATTATCCATTCCCAATTCTCCGTTCTCAATTCAATATACGGCAAATGGCACTGCAAAAGGCCGTCTTTTGCACGCTGAAAGGCCACCTTTTACAATGCGAAAGGTGGCCTTTTGCAACGCATGGGGAAAGTCCGTGCAAAACAAGTGTTTTTAGTCGGGAAAAAGACCGGCCTCCTTGTGGCATGTCGGCCGTAAGCTGTTGCTGGTCCTTGCATGGCGAACGGCCGTTGCGTATGTGCCATCCATAAAGATAAATGGCGCATCCATGAGGATGCGCCATTCGTTATTACGCTCGATTGTGTTGCGTTTCCGCTTATTTTACAATCACCTTGTACGCGTTTCCTGAAATCCTTACGATGTACAGGCCGGTTGCAAACGTGCGCGACTGCATGCTTGCCACATTGCCGGTATATACAAGGTTGCCTGACATCTGATATACATCGGCCCGTGTGTCGGCTTCTGCGCCGGATACGTAAATCATTCCGTCCGAAGAATATACAGTTATGCCGTCGGCCTTGACGGTGTTGATGCCTGACGGGGTTGTCTCGTCAGACAGAACAGGATAACCGTCGTTTTCGTTATTTGTGTCGACAGCCCATTTAACATCGCCCTTTGTCTCGTTGTTAAGACGCTCAACGAAGTCGGCCGACTTCATTTCGTCGGTGCTCAGGCCGGTAAGGTTCTCAATCGTAAACTTGCCGTACAAGTCCTCGGTCCAGCACATGCCGGGGCCGCTGAAGATGGTGTTGTCATAGTAACAGTCTCTTACTTCCAGTGCGTTCGGGTCCATGAAGATGGCGTTTCCGAACACACCTCCAGCCTCATTCTCTGAATACGATTCAAGCTGTGACGCAGAGTAGCAGTTGTATAGCTTGCAATCGCCGTCACGTCCGGTTATTGAGCCTACAATGCCGCCTACCTGCATGTCGGAGCTTACCGCTCCACGGTTGAAGCAGTGGCGTATCTCGCCGCCTTCAAATGTTGCCACGATGCCGCCCACAAGGCTTGTCGGAGCGGTCACGGTGCCGTAGTTGGCACACTCTTCGATTAATGCCGAGTTTGCTCCGGCTATGCCGCCGGCCGACATTCCGTTGACGCCACTGCCGCCAGCGGTTATTTCCCCGTAATTCACACAGCGCCTTACCGTCGGCGTGTTGTTGTCTCCCTTGCTGTTGAAGCCTACTATGCCTCCGCAGTAGAATGTCACACATTCAACTTCAGCCTTGTTGACGCAGTTTTCAATCAGTCCTCTGTTATAGCCGACAAGCGCGCCCACGATGGCCGTGCCTGATATGACGCCGCTTTCAATGGTGAGATTGCGCAGTGTGAAGTTGCTTCCCGTCGCGCCGAACAGTCCTGACGAGTTCTTGTCGTCATAAGGCTGTACGGTGAGGTTCATTATCTTGTGACCGTTGCCTTCAAAGTGACCGTCGAATATGATGTTGCTGTTTCCCGTCATGTTGTAACCTATCGGCAGCCAGTTGTTGCCAGCCATGTCTATGTCGGCCGCCAGTTCGAAGTAGACACCGCTGTAAGTGCTGTTGCCGAGGTGTACGTCGTTCGCTATTTTGGCCAGCTGTTCGGGTGTTTCTATCAGGTAGGGAGACTGCTCCGTACCGTCACCGCCGGCAAAGGCGTCGGCAGCAAGCTCGTTCCATGTCATGTCCGGAGCGTCAGCTTCAAATATGGCATTCAGCGTCATTGGGTCTTTCACCTGTACGGTAAGTTTGTTTACATCTTTCAGGTCTTGTGTCCTGTCCTCTCCGTTTATAGTAAAGCTCGTCAGGCTGTAGCCTTCGGCAGCAATGGCCCTGATGTCGATATAGTCGCCTTTTACCACTTTGTCGCCTGAATTCATCTCTTCGCCGCTGCAGCGCACGTCCAGCCGGCCTTCGCCAGCTACGTTCCATGCAACTGCGCATTCGTCGTCAGAAGTTCCACTTCCCGTAAATATGGCCAGGAATGTTGTCTTTTCGTACACCACGATAGGGAGTTCGTTCCCGTTCATCAGCAAGTCGCTTAAGTAGTCTGTGTCGTTAGCCTGGAATTTTACGATGCTGCTTCCTGCATTTGGAACGGCTTTCACAGTGACGGTCGAGCCATATTCTACCTTGTCGCCAGACTCAAGCAGCGTTTCATTACAGTACATTTCAAGCTTGCCGTCACCGCTGACGTTGCTTAGTACGGGTACTTGCAGGACTTCAGACTCCATGTCGATGTGTATGTCTTCCGTGATGGTGATGAAGTATTGGAAGTCCTTGCCTATTCCCTCTTGGTCGTCAAGCTTGTTCATACAATCTTCGCCGTTTATGGTAAAGCTTTTCAAACTGTAGCCCGACCTGCATGACAGGATTATCATGAGGTTTGTTCCTTCAGGTACGGTGCCGCCGTTTTCCACTGAATTAAACGAGAAGTCCATAACGCCCAGCACGAGTCCCGGATCCTCCACATAAGTGACTTTGCAGTCTTTCGCTAAGGCATTGCCTATGCCGACCAGCAACAAGGCAAGCAGTGTTGTGAAGATTTTTTTCATAATAATTAAGTATTAGTTAAACATCGCAAATATACGAACAAATTTTAATTGCTTGCATGCAATGCAATAATAAACGTTAAATTTATAAATATTTAAGTGTTTTGCCAAAATTAAGCTGCATTTTGTCAATAAAAAGCCGGTGCGCCATGCATTGCCTGTGCCTGTATTCCCACCTGTATTTGCCGTTGTTTCTTGTTGGTTGCGTGCCGGATGAATTTTCAGTCGGGTTCACAGGTAATCGTAATGCCGTTAAGTGAATCCTCAAAACACGGCAAATTGCCGTGCAAAAGGCCGTCAATTGCACGCTGAAAGGCCACCTTTTACAACGCAAAAGACGGCCTTTTGTAACGCGTTGAGTGTCAGGCTGTTGCGCGACCGGCCGCAAACGGGTGTTTTTTCATGCGCTGCAGGCCGGTTTTTTGGCCGGAATTTGTTATTTTTGCAGTCGGAGGCGTATGGGTGAAAACGCCCTTCCCGTGCGCCTGCCTGCCATGTTTTCAAGGGCTGCTCATTATTTATTGTGTTTTTATGAAACGACAAATCACCCTTACGTTGTTAGCATTGATGTTTGTGTCGTGCCTTTCGGCCATGGCGCAGGTAAACCGTCCGTTCTGCGGAGCGTGGACAGACGAGTCGCCAGACGGCTACTACCACCTTGTGATGGACCTTTACGGCAAGAGCCTCAAGCTGCCCGACGGCACAGGGTCGTGCTGCGGATATCTGCAGATGGAAAACGACTTTGTGGGCGACTATTGGATAATCACTGGCGTTGAGGGCATGTCGGGCAATGCCTGCAAGGTGAAGTATTACAGCCTGCGGTACGGTGCGCCCGGAGAGATTGAGACAGCCGACGTGGCCTGGAACCCTTCCGACCGCTCAATCCGCTTCGGCGAAGGCTACACGTTTACCGCCGCCCATGCCTGCAAGCATGTCAGGATATCGAAGAGCAACGTCAACATACGCACCGCTCCTGTAAGCGGTGCGCCGATAATGAAGGCGCAGCAGGGCAAGACTTTCGCGCTCGACGGCATCGTGGACGGCTGGTACAAGGTGCGCCTTGACGACGGGCGCACCGGCTATGTGGCCTGCCAGATGGCCGAGGCGGTGAAGTGATGCGCCCCGGCTGGGGGCGTGTGCCTGTGCCGCATTTGCGTTAAAAAGCCGTTAACGGTTGCACGTGTCGCTTTTTTCCGTTATCTTCGCAGTTTAAAGATATGGTTAAACTTGTGCTTTCTATATGCTTCGTGGCGGCCGTGCTGCTGTCGGCCTGCTCGGGAGAGAAGGCTGCGGAGCCTGTGAGGGCGGTGTATTACTGGAGCACCGTGCTCGATGTCGATACGGCGAAGCAGGCTTTCATCAAGGCGCACGGCATCGGCAGGATGTACGTGAGATACTTCGACGTGGTGCAGGGCGACGGCGGCCGGCCTGTACCCAACGCCACGCTGAGGTTCAGGACGGGTGTGCCCGGAGGGCTTGACGTGGTGCCGGTGGTGTACATCGTCAACGAGTGCATGGCCGGCGACACTGCCGGGCTGGCCTTGAACGTGCTGCGCCGCGTGATGCAGATGAGCGAGACAAACGGCATCGATGGCGTTCATGAGGTGCAGATAGACTGCGACTGGACGCGCCGCACGCGCCGGCGGTATTTCGGTTTCCTGCAAACGCTTGTGCGGCAGGCCAAGGCCGAGGGCGTGGAAGTGTCGGCAACAATCCGCCTGCACCAGCTTTCGGAAGCTCCGCCGCCCGTCAGCCGCGGCGTGCTTATGATGTACAACACGGGCGACTTCACCGACATCGCCTGCCAGAAGCCCATACTCGACATGGCCGACGCCGCCCCGTACCTGCGCCACTTGGCAAGTTACGGACTGCCGCTGGCCACGGCCTATCCCATATATTCGTGGCAGATACTGTTCCGCGGCGGCAAGTATGTGGGCATAATGCACCGCGACGACGACCTGCCCGTGCTACCCGGCGACACAATCGTTACGCGGACGCCCGCGGTAGACGACATAATGGAGGCGGCGCGCGCCGTCACCGCACGGCGCAGGGACGCCAACCGCGAGGTTATTCTCTTTGACTTAAGCAACCGCAACATAACAAGATACAACCCTGACGACTATGAGGAAATTTATAATAGCAGCGATATTTAGCGTCGTTCCGCTGGCCGACGCCGTGGCGTGCGCTCCCGAAGCGCCCACGCACAACGCCTACATGTTCAGCGTTTTCCGCCGCGAGCGGATGCAGTCGCCCTTCGCCGAAGACATGAACAACTGGTGGAAGGCTTACGCCGACGACCTGAAGAGCGACGATTCGGAGTATTACCGCGCCAACGCCGACACCCTGCAAGCCATCGCCCGGCGGCGTGGCGACACGCAGATGCTGGAATACATGAGATGGCTCGACGCTTACCTTGAAGTGAGCGACGGCGTGTCGATGGACACGTGGGACTATCCCACCAGGGAAGAGCTTGCCCGGCGCGACAGCACCCTGCACGCCATGCTCGACGCCGCGCAGGCTTACAAGGGCAGGAAGATGCGCGAGCAGTTCGCCCTCCTTACCATGCGCGCCAACATGCTGCTTGGCCGCGACAAGGCCAACATGCTCTACTGGACGGCCACGGCGTCGAAGCTGCCGCGCGGAGTGTGGCGCGACGTGTGCCGCAACATCTACGCGCGCGCATTGCTCAACAGCGGACTGAGCCGTGCCGCGTGCGAAATCTACGCCGAGCAGGGCGACATGCAGAGCATCAGCTGGTGCATGCGCGGCTACAGAAACCTTGCCGGAATAAAGAAAGTGTACGCCGAAGAGCCTAATTCTTTCACCTTATTATATCTTGTTCAAGACTTTGTCAACAGCCTTCAGGAGACGCTCGACAGCTATACTGACGGGCAGGTGGACACCGCCTGGGTGAAAGACAAAGGCCGGAGACCTGTGTTTGCCGCCGACGCAATGGCGTTTGTAAGCTTCGTTGACGGTGTGCTGAAAGAGAAAAAGACGGCTTCGCCCTGCCTGTGGCAGAGCGCGGCGGCCATGGTTCAGTATCTCCTGGCCGACTATCAGGATGCCGCGCGCCGCGCAGACGAGGCCGTAGGCATGAAGGGCAGCCGCCGCATGAAGGACAACGCGCGGTGCATACGCCTGTTGGCGCAGGCTTCCACGGCCAAGCTCGGCGGCGACTTCTCGGCTTGGCTGACTGATGAGTTCCGTTGGTTGGACAGGAAGATAGAAGAGGAGCGCGACAATTCGCAGGCGTATTCAAACCATTATACAGACGTGAAGGAGCGCATAGCCTACCGCGTTCTTGCTCCCCGGTACCGCAGCGAGAGCCGTCTTGACGTGATGTTCGCTCTCTACGGCATGATGGAGGAAAACCAGCTCGACTTTGAAACGGAAGGAAAACACGCCGAACCGGACTTTGCATGGCAGGGCGACTGGCCTTGGAACAGGGACTACACGGCATGGAACGAATACTTTGCCGTGCTCTCAGACGCGCCTGCCGACAGCCTCGCGGCGTATTACTCATACCTCACTTCGGCAAAGACCGACGTGTTCGAGCATTACGTTGCGCAGCAGGTGTATCAGAACAAGGATTATTACAACGACCTCATAGGCACGCGCTATATCGCCGAAGGCCGTTTCAGTGACGCCCTGACATACCTTGAGCGTGTGTCGTTGGACTATTTGCCGAAGCAGAACATCAGCTGGTACATGCAGAACAGGGCGTACACGGTGCCCCGTTGGTTTGTGCGCCAGTTGCCGAATATGGCTGAAACCGACGGCCCAGGCAAGGCTACGCCGCGTGAGAACTTGAAAGTAAAGTACTGCAAGGACATGCTCCAGATGCAAAGCCAATACAACCTTGCGCCCGAAGGGGAGCAAATGGACATACTTGCATACGCGCTTGCCGAGCGGTATTATCAGGCTTCGTGCTACGGCGACTGCTGGTTCCTGACGCATTACGCCAAGAGCGTGAACGACAGCGCACGCACAGGCGAGCTTGACTTTGCGCAAAAGGCGCGCGAACTGCTTGCCGAAAGCAGCCAGTCAAACAACCTGCAAATACAGTACGAAAGCCTTTACGCGCTGGCATATACCGACACCGACCCGTGGTTTGCTGCTTCTTACGACAGCGAGTACAACGTAATAATAACTCCGCGCCCCATGTCTTCGCAGTACAAAGCACTCGAAGCGTTGAGCCGTTTCGCAAAAGAGCATCCGCAAAATGTTGACGAACACACCACGAAGTGTGACGTGCTGAAACGGTTTAACACCCATCCCGGCCCTCACGAAGGGAGGGAGCTTGATTGGCTTGGCATGTTATAAAATCCTGTTTGTCAATGTCTTAAAACAATAAAACGATGCCGTGAACTTGCAAAAATCAGGTTCACGGCATCGTTTTATATACAAATAATCGGCTTTCAGATTGTAATGCTAATCAAACTCCCTCCCATTGGAAGGGTTGGGGAGGGGCTGTTACATGTAACCTAACCACCTCAGGATGTCGTTCATGTTGGCGACAACCATAAGAAGGATGAGTATTCCGAAGCCGACATATTCCGCCTTGATGAGGAAGTTCTCGCTCGGCTTGCGGCGTGTAATCATCTCATAGAGCAGGAAGAGCACGTGGCCGCCGTCCAATGCAGGGATGGGCAGGATGTTCATGAACGCCAGTATGATGCTCAGGAAAGCTGTCATGCGCCAGAACATCATCCAATCCCACGTCGGGGGGAACAGGCTTCCGATTGCGCCGAAGCCTCCGAGCGACTTTGCTCCGTCGGCCGTGAACACGTATTTCATGTCGTCCACGTAGCCGCGCAGCACGTCAACGCCGTACACCGCGCCTGCCGGGAAGCTCTCGAAGAAGCCGTATTCAAGTTGTACGGGCTTGTAATAAGTGCCAAGGTATGTGCGCCCAACACCGAGAGTGAGGTCGGGATTGAGTACCACTTGCGCCGTGTCGCGTTTTGAAAGGTCGTTCTTGTGGGCGAAAACGATGGTTGTAGTGCGGGCTTTCAGGCTGTCGGCAGGCGTTACGGCGGCAGCCAGCACGTCGCTCATGCGGCCAATCTGGTCGTCAAACTCGTTCCATGAGTCTATGCTCTTGCCGTTGATGGCAAGTAGCTTGTCGCCTTTCCGCATTCCGGCTTTTGCCGCCGGAGTGCCGGCAAGGACGCTGTCCACATCGGCAGGAATGAACGGACGCGCGAAGACAGGCTGCTCCTTAACCATTGTGAGCAGGCTCATGTCCTCGGGCATGGTTATCGTTACGTCCTTGCCTTGCCGTTTTACGGTTACGGTCTTGGCGTTGGCTATTGTGCGGTACATGTCAACGTCAAACTTCTCGAATGTCTTTTCATCAGTGCGCAGCAGTATGTCGCCGTCGCGGAAGCCTATTTCCTTGGCCGAGTCGTTGAACTTCATGCCCATCGACATGTCGCCGAGCGCATAGTAAGAGTCGCCCCACGTGAAGAGCACCATGGCGTAGATGAACAGCGCGAGCAGGAAATTTACCAGTACGCCGCCCACCATTATTAGCAGGCGTTGCCATGCAGGCTTGGAGCGGAACTCCCAAGGCTGTGCCGGCTTCTTCATCTGCTCGGTGTCGAACGACTCGTCTATCATGCCCGAAATCTTGCAGTAGCCGCCCAATGGGAGCCATCCTACGCCGTAAGTTGTCTCGCTACGCTTGGGCTTGAACTCGAAGAGGTGGAACCAAGGGTCAAAGAACAGGTAGAACTTTTCGACCCTTACGCCGAAAATCTTTGCGAAAAAGAAGTGCCCTCCCTCGTGAAGCAGCACAAGAATCGAGATTGCCAGCATGAACTGGAGCAGTCTTATCAAAAATACTTCCATAATTTTTAAGTGAAGAATGAAGAACGGAGAGTGAAGAATTTATTTGTGCATACCCGTTGTCTTCATTGCATTTGAAATCTGTTTCTTAATTCTTAACTCTTAATTTTTAATTTCCAAAAGTTCTTTTGCAATGCGCCTTGCCTCGGCGTCGGTGGCTACGTAGGTGTCGTAATCGGCCTTGTCGGAGAACGGTACGCGGTTCATCGTCTTTTCGATGATGTCGCTCATCTGCATGAACGAGCAGCGGTCTTCAAGGAAACCGCGGTTGACAATCTCGTTGGCGGCGTTCACAATGCACGGCATGTTGCCGCCTTTCCTTATGGCGTCGAAGGCCAATGCGAGGCAGCGGAACTTGTCCATGTCAGGCTCGAAGAACTCAAGCGGATGCTTGAACAGGTCGAGGCGCTCACCGTCAAGGTGCAGACGATCGGGGTAGGAGAATGCAAACTGGATTGGCAGGCGCATGTCTGGCACTCCGAGTTGTGCTTTAACAGCTCCGTCGCAGAACTGTACGGCGCTGTGGATGATGCTCTGCGGATGGATGAGCACCTGTATCTTGTCGGCCGGAATGCCAAAAAGCCACTTTGCTTCGATGACTTCAAAGCCTTTGTTCATCATCGTTGCACTGTCAATTGTTATTTTCGCGCCCATGCTCCATGTGGGGTGTTTCAGTGCGTCGGCTTTTGTTACGGTGGCCAACTGCTCCTTGGTAAAGTTGCGGAAAGGCCCTCCCGATGCGGTAAGCAGTATCTTTTCTATTTCGTTGTCGCCTTCGCCGATGATGCTTTGGAAGATTGCCGAGTGCTCGCTGTCTACCGGAATGATGGGCGAGTGGCATTCGGCGGCGAGCTTGCAAATTAATTCGCCGGCCACGACGAGCGTCTCTTTGTTCGCTAAACATATCTTTTTATGCGCCCGTATGGCGTGGATTGTGGGGCTAAGTCCGGCAAAGCCCACCATGGCTGTAAGCACCATGTCGATAGGTTCGGCCTCGACAATCTCGTCAATGGCCTGCTTTCCTGCATAAACCTTTATGTCTGGAAGGTCTGTGAGCAGGTCTTTCAGTTCGCCGTATTTCTCCTCGTTGGCAATGACTACTGCCGCAGGATTGAACTGGCGGGCCTGTTCGGCAAGCTCTTTGACCTTGTTGTTGGCCGTCAGGCAGTACACTTCGTACAGGTCGGAATGCTCCTTTATCACGTCAAGGGCTTGTGTTCCGATTGAGCCTGTCGAGCCGAGTATGGCTATTTGCTTCTTCATATATTCCGTGTTACACGAGTTTTTTGTTGTCTTTGCATGTAGCCGGACTTTTGGTTCAGTCCAGTTCAAGCAGTCCTTCAGGCAGGCTGACGCTTAACTTCCGTTTTTTTGCATCAACGGAAATGATGAAATCGTCGGATGCCGGTATCAGAACCTTGTTCCCGTCTGGCTTTTCCACGCAAAAAAGAACGTTCTCCGTAGCGTCGTCAACATACGACAAAATGCCGATAAGGCTGTCGTTGTCGTCGGCGTTGAGAACTTCAAAGCCAGCAAGCTCTTCCCATGTAAGTTCGTTTTCGTCACGGTCGGAAAGCTTTTTCGGGAAGAATACGTCACATCCAGTCAGTTCCTGCGCCTGCTCCTTTGTGTCGATGTCGCAGAATTTCACCAAGGCCGTCTCTCCGTTTTTGAACCTGTATTCCTCGAAAAAGAACGGGACGAGTATTCCGTCAACCATCAGTACAAGATAATCCGCGTCTACACGGTCGAATACGTCGTCGCTGAACATCAGCGAAACTTCGCCCTGTACACCGTGCGGCTTACCTATTTTCCCTATTTTGTAAACTTCTTCAGTTCTAATCATATTGTTCAAGTTCACAGATACAAGGGACAAGCAGGCAAGTTGAATTTGCTTGTTGCCTGCATACTTGCTCCTCGTTACTTGTCTGCTTGTTTGCTTGTCACTCTCTTGATGTTAGCCCCGAGTGCGTTGAGGCGCGCCTCGATGTCCTCATATCCACGGTCAATCTGCGCAATGTTGTCGATGCGGCTTGTGCCGTTTGCGCTCAATGCGGCTATCAGGAGGGCAATTCCGGCGCGGATGTCGGGGCTTGTCATGCGCCCGGCACGCAGCCTGATTTTGTGGTCATGGCCGACTACCACGGCGCGGTGGGGGTCACATAAGATGATTTGCGCACCCATGTCAATAAGCTTGTCGACAAAAAACAGACGGCTCTCAAACATCTTCTGGTGGAACAATACACTGCCGCGGGCCTGTGTCGCGACTACGAGAAGCACGGATATAAGGTCAGGTGTAAGCCCGGGCCACGGCGCGTCGGCCAGTGTCATGATAGAACCGTCGATGAAAGAGTCAATCTCGTAATGGTTCATGTGCGGTATTACAAGGTCGTCACCGTCGACGTTTATCTTTACGCCAAGCTTGCGGAAAGAGTCGGGAATGATGCCAAGATTACGCACGGAAACATCCTTTATCCTTATGCCTTCACCCACCATGGCTGCCATTCCGATGAAAGAGCCAACCTCAATCATGTCCGGCAGGATTTTGTGTGTTGCCCCGTGCAGGCTTTCAACGCCGACGATTGTCAGCAGGTTTGAGGCTATTCCGCTTATACGTGCCCCCATGTGGTTGAGCAGATGGCACAATTGTTGGATGTAAGGCTCGCACGCCGCATTGTAGATTGTCGTTGTGCCTTTCGCCAGGACGGCGGCCATTATTATGTTCGCCGTGCCTGTTACCGATGCTTCGTCGAGCAACATGTAGCAGCCTTTGAGCGTTTTGCCGTTGATTTCGAAAGTGCCTTGTCCGTCGTTATGCGAGAATGTGGCGCCAAGGTTCTTGAAACCCAAGAAGTGGGTGTCCAGTCGTCGTCTTCCGATTTTGTCGCCACCGGGCTTCGCCACGACAGCTTTGCCGAAGCGTGCGAGCAGCGGCCCGATAAGCAGCACGCTACCGCGGAGTGAAGAGCACTTGCGCACGAACTCGTCACTCTCAAGATATTTGAGGTTGATTTTCTTCGCACGGAACGAATATTCGTTTCTGTCTATGCGCCTTACCTCTACTCCCATGTCGGTGAGCAGCCTGATAAGGTTGTTTACGTCAAGAATGTCAGGAATGTTCTTTATCCTGACTTCGTCTGATGTAAGCAGCGAGGCGCAGATTACCTGTAAAGCCTCGTTCTTCGCGCCTTGCGGAGTTATCGTACCTTTTAATGGATGTCCGCCCTCAATAATGAAAGATTCCATTTCTTGATGGTTTGTCAGTTGAAAGTGTGTTGAAGGCCTATCTCTTCTTGCGTCGCTTTTCTCCAGGCTCTTTCATGTTGCCGATGTTGAATTTGAAGCTGTCCAAGTCGAGCTGGATTTTCCCGTCGGTAAAGCGTGCCAGGTCGGAAGCTATCTTCTCGTCGTCGCTTGAGCCGTGGCTCCACAGCATTAGGTTGCGTTTCATCTGGTTGGCCGTGAGCCTTGTCAGTTCGTCGCGTTCAGGTCCGGGTTCCATGCTTTTCAGCTTTTCAAACAGCTCGAACATCATGCTTCCGTAATGTTTTATTGGGTTTGTCTGTTTGGGGTAGTCCATCGGCTGCGGCTTTTTCATTATGTTTTTCGCCTCGCTTATGTCTACGGGATAGTCGATGTCGAGCTTGAAATTGCTCATTATGGCCAAATGGTCCCACAGTTTCTGCTCATGGTCGGCACCGTCCTGTGCTTGTGGGAACATACGTTCCATTATGCCGATGATGGTTTCCGCACAGCGTTGGCGCTCTTCTTTGTCTTCAAGCGTCACGGCGTAGTCTACCATTTTCTGCACTTCCCTGCCGTATTCCGGCAGTATTAGTTGTTCTCGTTGGGTGTTGTAGTCCAATCCTTCGATGTTCATCTTTGTCGTTTTTGGAATGTATTTGTTCTCACAATAATTTCTTTGGAGTTTTTGCCACAAAGTCTTTGAGGTAGAAAGGCACGAAGTATGCCACGTCCTCAAACCTTTCCTCGGCCATGCGCTTCTCTGCTAATGGAAACATGTATCTGGCCAGCGGCTTGATGCCTTTTATCAACATGGCATTCGGATTGCTTATCGTGTCCATGCACTTGCACGCTCCGTTGCCGAAGAAATACATCTTGCTTTTGTCTAAATAGCTGCTGTATGTGTCGCCGTCAACGATGTCCGCCTGCACTTGTCTTACTTCTTTGAGTGCGCGGTCGTATATGCCTGAGTACACCTCCATGCGCCGTGCGTCGAGCATCGGGCACAGCAGCGAGCCTTCTTCTATGTCGTGTTCGAGCAATACGGGCACGGCAAGCAGTTCAAGCGTAGGTACGGATATAAGCTTTACGCCGCGTCCGTAGCAGATGCCTTTTGCCATTGACACTCCGATACGCAGCCCCGTATAAGAGCCGGGGCCACAGCTTACGGCCACGGCGTCCAGTTTTATGTCGCGGTTGTCGATGTATGCAAGGGCCTCGTCAACGAATACTCCTAAGCTTACTGCGTGGTTGGGGCCTTTATTGTCTTCTTTGTTGAATATGCAAATGCCGTCTTGGCTGACAGCTACCGAGCACACGTCGGTACTTGTCTCAATATTTAGAATACAAGACATAAAATGAAAATATCTTATTAAATAACGTGCAAAAATACGCTTTTTTCCTAAGAAATATGTACTTTTGCATAAATTTAACTACATATAATGGTATGATACAGTCAATGACTGGTTACGGAAAGTCTGTCGTAACTTTCAATGAAAAGAAAATACACATAGAGATTAAGTCGCTCAACAGCAAGGCGTTGGACTTGTCAACGCGCATAGCTCCCCTTTACCGTGAGAAGGAAATGGAAATACGCCAGATAGTGGCGAAGGCCTTGCTTAGGGGCAAGGTTGACTTCTCCATTTGGTTGGAGAAGGACGCATCGGCTGACGCGACGCAGGTAAACGCAGCACTTGTGGAGAATTATTACCGTCAAATCAAAGCTTTGTCGGCAAGTGTGGGTATACCGGAACCGCAGGATTGGTTTGCAACGCTTATGCGCATGCCGGACGTTCTGGCCAAGGTTGATGTTGAAGAACTTTGCGATGACGAGTGGAATGCTGTCCGCCGCGGACTTGACGAAGCGCTGTCCGCCCTCGTTTCGTTCCGCAAACAGGAAGGCGAGGCTCTCTACCGCAAGTTCTCCGAGAAGATTGACAACATCGCGGCGTTGCTTGCATCCATAGAGCCTTACGAGAAGTCGCGTGTTGAAAAGATACGTGTCCGCATTGTCGAAGGGCTTAAGAGCATACCCGATGTTGAGTATGACAAGAACCGCCTGGAGCAGGAACTCATCTATTACATCGAGAAACTCGACATCAATGAGGAGAAGCAGCGTCTTGCCAACCATCTTAAATATTTCCGTGAGACGCTTGACGACGAAATCGGGCAGGGCAAAAAGCTCGGTTTCATAGCGCAGGAGATGGGGCGCGAAATCAACACCACGGGCAGCAAAAGCAACAATGCCGAGATGCAGAACATCGTGGTGAAGATGAAAGACGAGCTTGAACAGATTAAGGAACAAGTGCTGAATGTATTATAAAATAAGTAGACAAGCAGACGAGTGACAAGCAGACAAGGTGTATTGCTTTATTTTTGAAGTGCCGCTTGTGCATACAATTCATCTTGTCTGCTTGTCACTCGTCTGCTTGTTTGCTGTAAAAACAATTGAATATGCCCGGTAAAGTAATAATATTTTCCGCTCCCAGTGGCAGCGGAAAGAGCACAATCATAGGTAAGTTGATGGCGCACGGAGAACTGAACCTCGCGTTCAGCATATCGTGTACAAGCCGACAGCCACGCGGAACAGAGCGTAACGGCGTGGAATACTTCTTCGTCACGCCCGACGAGTTCCGCCGCCGAATAGCTAAAGGCGAGTTCCTTGAATACGAGGAGGTGTACAAAGACCGTTATTACGGCACGCTGAAAAGTCAGGTTGAGAAGCAGCTTGAGTCCGGCGAGAATGTCGTTCTCGATGTGGATGTCAAAGGCGCATGCAACATCAAGCAGGCTTACGGCGACCGTGCGCTGGCCGTTTTCATCCAGCCTCCTTCGCTCGACGAACTTCGCCGACGCCTTGAAGGGCGCGGCACCGATGCTCCAGCCGTGATAGAAGACCGCCTGGCGCGCGCTTCGTTCGAGCTTACTTTCGCTCCACGCTTTGACAAAGTGATAGTCAACGACGACCTTGACCGTGCTGTCAGCGAAGCGTTTGAGGCGGTGAAAGAGTTTGTAAATGTTTGATTTGGAGTTAAATAAGTTAAGTGAGTTGATGAAGTTAAGGACAAATGCTTAATCAATAATGCTGCTGCTTATGCCAGAGGGCAAAGTATTTGTCCTTAACTTCATCAACTCCCTTAACTTTTTTGACTCCCAACAAGTGAATAATCATGCAGCAAATCGGCATCTTCGGCGGCACGTTCAATCCCATACACAACGGCCATATCGAGCTGGCGCGGCGGCTTTTGAGCCTTGCCGGGCTTGACGAAGTGTGGTTTGTGGTGTCGCCCCAAAACCCTTTTAAGCGCAATGATGTGTTGCTTGACGATGCGTTGCGCCTTGAAATGGTACGCCTTGCGCTTGAAGGCGAGCCGCGTCTTGTGCCCTGCGATTACGAGTTCCGCCTGCCGCGGCCGTCATACATGTGGCATACGTTGCAGGCGATGGCGGCAGATTATCCCGACCGGGAGTTCGTCCTGCTCATCGGGGCCGACAACTGGGCGCGTTTCGACGAGTGGTATGCCTCGCGTGAAATCATTGCCCATCACCGCATTGTTGTCTATCCGCGTGAAGGCTCGCCGCTTGCCGCCTCGTCGTTGCCGCACGGCGTAACCATTGCCGACACCGGCCTTGTGTCCGGCAGCAGCACGGAAGTGCGCCAGCGCATAACCGCAGGGCAGCCGATAGATGGTCTTGTGCCGCAGGTTGTGGCTGAGTTCATTACAAAAAATAAGTTGTACCTGTAATTTTCTTTTTGTTTCTTATAAGTAACAAAAGTGCTTGTTTCTTCAAATCTGTTACTTATAAGAAACAAATTTTGTGGCTTTTGTTCTTATGCATAATGCCCAAGCGCAGGGTGTTTGCAGGTGTTTGTTCTGTGCTGTCTTGTGCTTCGCGTAAGGCGTTGGCTGTCAGGCTGTTCCCCAAAGGCCGTCTTTTGGACTTTTCGTTTCGTCGGATTTGCAATCCGACGCATGTTTTATGCGGATTTGTAATCCGCAGATAAACTTATATCAGAATGACATCAAGCAGGCCTTTGCCGCCAGAATAATCAACAGCCGAACTGTATTTGTAGTCCTCGGCATAGCTGACAGTTTCCTGTCTTACTGGGTTTGCGTGAATATAATTAAGTTTTTGCATGTAAAATTCATGTGATTTTATCAAGAGAGGATGGTATCCTTCCTGCCATAAACGGTATCTCTTTATTTTCTTGTCATACATGCCTGCGCGGCGGAAACAGTCAAGCATCCATTCCCTGCGGCTTTCGCCAGTGTCGTTTTCAAGTTCGGCCAATATTTGTTTGCTTGTGAATTTTTTGAAATCCCGTATTATTTCCGCTATTGATTGCTTTCCATCGACACTTGCCAACATGTGCAAATGGTTGCTCATCAGTACCCATCCATATATTTTCAGCCCTTTGTTTGTTTGGCAATATGACAATGACTCCAATATCATGTGTTTGTATTTTGGACGTGTGAATAGGTCTATCCAGTCGACAACGGTTGTTGTAACAAAATAAATCTCGTCCATAACCATGTTTGCTGTTGGCATATTATGTATGTTTTTGTATGCTAAGGCAAAAATAGGTATTTTTGTTTGAATGCCAATAATATGTTTGTTGTTTTTCAGGATATTTGTTATATGAGGATTAGTTTGTGGAGGATTGCAAATCCTCTTGGTCTTGAACCAGCGGATTGCAAATCCGCTGTAACGCTTTTGTTTTGTGCTTCGCGTAAGGCGTTGACAGTCAGGCTGTTCCCCAAAGGCCGTCTTTTGGCTTGCAAAAGGTGGCCTTTTAGCGTGCGATTGATGGCCTTTTGCAATGCGAAAGGCCACCTTTTGCAGAACCGCCGAAAAGGCTATGTTTTACGGCTGGTGGCAGGCCGAATTTCACTTTTTTACATTTATTTATTGTAAATAAGATAAAAAGATGTACTTTTGCCGAAAATTTCATATTCATCCGGATGAAGTTTGTTGACAAGATAGGACGCATGCTGGCGTCGGTTACCAAGCCTTTGAACAGTTACGGCGCGTTCGTCGTGTTCATGTTTGTGCTGGGTCTGGTGGCGGTTTACGCCGTTGTGCCGGCCAAACGGGGGCATCACGCATACGCGCTGGCTCCCGAGGAGCTTTTCGTCGACGTGTGCCTGCTGTGCCTTTTGCTGTGGATTATTCCCCGCAAAGTGGGTATTTGGCTCAAGCGCGCCATGTATGTTGTGGCTTATCTTGTGGCGCTTGTCGATGTGTATTGTTTCGTCAAGTTTGATACTACCATAACTCCCACGATGCTGCTCCTTGTCGGCGAGACCAACAGCGACGAGGCGGCGGAGTTTGTCGAGTCATACATGACGTTCGGCATTGTGTTCAGCCGGGTGGGGCGCGTCCTGCTTGTGATGCTTGTCCACGTGCTGTGGGCGGTCGTGTATTATAGAGTAAACAAGTTGACAAGGGGACGAGTTGACAAGGGAACATGTGTGAAGACCGACGGGTTGGCTGACGTACAAGCTGACAACGGGGCAAGGCGTTCTGCTTTTGGAACACTTGTGGGAAAGGCTAATGCCCTTGTCAACTTGTCTGCTCGTGCCTTGTCTGCTGCAAGACCATGGCTCGGTCTTGTCCTTCTTGCTACATTTATATATTGCATCATTGCAGGCTGGCCCAACAAGTCGGCGTATGTCAGGCTGATGTCATACGACAATATCGGCGACGTGGAGCACGAGCTTACGCGCCGGGATTGCGCCGTGATGTTCCATCCCGTGTACCGTCTGCTGTTCAGTGTCTATGCGAACGAGCTTACTGCGAAGCAGGTTGACAAGCTGGTGGCGAACATCGACGAGGCCGTTGTGGACAGTTGCTCTTTCCGAAGCAAGAACATCGTGCTCATAATAGGCGAGAGTTACAACCGCCATCATGCCAGCCTGTACGGCTACGGCATGCCGACCACTCCGCGTCAGGAGGCCCGGGCGCGCAAGGGCAACCTTGTTCCGTTCACCGATGTCGTGGCGCCTTGGAACCTCACAAGCTTCGTTTTCAAGTACCTTTTCTCGCTATATGCCGTGGGAGACAAGGGCGAATGGTGCGACTATCCGCTGTTTCCTGAGCTGTTCCGCAAGGCCGGTTACCACGTGACTTTCCTCACAAACCAGTTCCTTCCGCAGGCAAAGGAAGCCGTATATGACTTCAGCGGCGGTTTCTTCCTTAATAACCCGACGTTGAGCGCGGCCATGTTCGACACGCGAAACAAGAGCCTTTTCCGCTTCGACGAGAGCCTGCTTGACCAGTATGACAGGCTGAAGAAAGAAAACAAGGAGTACAACCTTATTATATTCCACCTGAAAGGACAGCACGTTGACTACCGCACGCGCTTCCCGAGGGGGCGCCGCCACTTCAATCCCGAGGACTATGACCGCCCCGACTTGAAGCAGAAGGAACTGCGTGTACTGGCCGATTATGACAACGCCGTGCTCTACAACGACTCCATCGTTGACCAGATAATACACCGTTTCGAAGACGAGGAGGCCGTGGTTATCTATGTTCCCGACCACGGCGAGGAGTGTTACGGCGAGGGTGTGCACTTCTACGGGCGCATGCATTCTACCGAAATAACCGCACGCCTGGCGCGTGAAGAGTTCGACATACCCTTCTGGCTTTGGTGCTCTCATGAGTATATGGTGAGAAATCCTGAAGTCTACGGCGACATACTCAAGGCCCGCGACCGGCGCTACATGACCGACGCGCTGCCTCACCTGCTGCTTTATCTCGGCGGAATAAACACGCCTCACTACCGCGAAGAACTCAACATACTGAGTCCCAACTACAACGAGGCGCGTCCGAGGATACTGAAGAATACAACGGATTATGACAAATTGGATTTTGGAACAGGAAGTTAAAGGAGTTATAGGAAGTTGAAAGAGTTGAAGACAAATGACTTTTCTATTTATACTTATTTGCCAAAACGCAAAGAAAGCGACCTGAGATAGCGAGGCATTTGTCTTTAACTTCTTTAACTTCATATAACTCCCTTAACTCCAAAAAATAAAAGATGATGTCCCAACCGCTACTTTCCCTTGCCGAGTCGAAGGCACTCCGCGGCATCGCCATCCTCGGCATAGTGCTTCATAACTACTGCCATTTCCTCGGCTTTGCCGTCAAGGAGAACGAATATACGTTCAATGTGGCGAAGCCTATGATGCTGTGGGACAGGCTTATGGCGCCCGACCAGAACCTGTTTGTACACATTATGTCGTTCTTCGGGCATTACGGCGTGCCGGTGTTCCTGTTCATCAGCGGCTTCGGCCTTGTCTGCAAGTACGAGCAGAAGACGCCTGAACGGGTGCGTGCAGTGCCTTTCGTGGGCTACCATTACCTCAAGTTGCTGCGTCTCATGTTCCTCGGCTACGTGGCGTTTGCCGTAGTCAGCTACCTGCATCCGCACGGTTACCATGGCTATACGGCAGGACGCGTGGTGGCGCAGTTGCTGATGTACATCAACATACTGCCCGACCCGGACCATATCATCAAGCCCGGCCCATACTGGTTTTTCGGCCTTATGCTCCAGCTTTACATCGTTTACCGCCTCTTCATCTACCGGAGGCGCACGGCAAACGTGCTCGTGCTCATTGCCGTCTGCTGGCTGGCGCAGGCCGTTTTCACACCGGCCAATGACCTGGGAGGCGAGATTTTGAACCGCATACGATATAATTTCATAGGCGGAATGCTGCCCTTCGGCCTTGGAGTGCTCTATGCGCGCTACGGCAAAAGCCTCTCGCCGTGGGCGTATCTGGCCGTGGCCGCGGTATCGGCCGTGGCTGTCTTTGCCGGAAGCTATGTTTTCCAGGCGTGGCTTTGGGTGCCGTTGTTCATCGTAACGGGTGCCGTAGCCACGATAAAACTCATTCCCGAGGGTGTGTTGAAGCCGTTTGTGTGGTTCGGGGCGTTGTCGTCCGCGCTCTTTGTGGTGCATCCCATAACGCGTGAAATCATAATACCGCTGTCTTATCGTGGGCAAATCTATACGGGACTGGCGGTCTACATCGTAGCGTCCATCCTGCTGGCGTGGCTGTTCAAGCTCGCTTTCAGGTACATACCGAAACCAAGACTGCGTTTATGAAAAAGCCGATAGAACTGTCTGACATAAGCCGCTACCGCGGCGAACTGATGGGGCTGGCGATGCTTTTCGTCATGCTTTTCCATGTTTGGATGCCCAAGAGCAACCCCATGTACGGCTTTGTGCGCTGCGGCAACGTGGGTGTTGACATCTTCCTGCTGCTTAGCGGTGTGGGGCTTTGGTTCTCGTGGACAAAGAATCCGTCGCTGAAGCACTTTTTCCTGCGCCGTTACCTGCGCGTGTATCCGGCCTGGATAATCATCGCGTGCCTGTTTTACATCCCCAATTACATCAATACTCCGGGCGGAGGTTACAGCCCCGACGTGCCAAATTTGATAGCGAACATCCTTGTGGGCTGGAGTTTCTGGCGCGTTGACGACCTTACGTTCTGGTTCGTCCCGTCGATAATGATGCTTTATACGTTCGCCCCTGCCTACATGACGCTTATACAGCGCCACCCCGTTTATCGCTGGACGCCCGTAGTGGCGATGGTTCTTGCCGTCATGGTGCAGTATTATCCGCTGGTACACCAGGCCGTTGGCCACCTTGAAATATTCTTCAGCCGCATCCCCATCTTCCTCATCGGGCTTAACCTCGGGGCATGGGTGAAAGAGCGGCGCACCGTTGAAGGCGCGTCGGTATGGCTCTTTGCGCTTGTTTTCGTGATGAGTCTTGCAATGTGCGTCGAGTTTGAAGAGTCGTGGCGAGGCCGCTTTCCGCTCTTCCTCGAGCGCATGGTGTATATCCCTTTGACCGTCTCCGCAGTGGTGCTTCTCGCCCTGGCGTTGCGCCATACGCCGCAGGCCGTGCGCCGCTCGCTGGCCTTCGTCGGCACAATCAGCCTTGAGCTGTACCTCGTGCATATACAGTTCGTCCTGAAATATGTCACGCCTTACCGCCTCGGCTACTGCCTCACGTTCCTGCTGATGCTTGCCGTCTCGCTCGTGTTGGCGTGGATTTTGCACAAGGCTGTTGACCTTGTGGTGAGTAAAATAGCGCCACGGGCCACCTAAAACCAGCCCCGGCAACCACCCGAGACTCACTCCAACCCTCCCGAATGGAGGGAGCTTGGAATGCAAGAGGTGGCCTTTTAGGCTGTAAAAGGCCGTCTTTTACATTGCAAAAGGTGCTCTTTTAGCGGACAAAAGACGGCATATTGGAAAGCCTCTGGTAATCAGAGGGTTGGCAAGGCTAATTAGGAATAAGTCCTATAAGGCTTATAAGTCCTATAAAACCGATGCACACAACCAGCAAAAGCACATCAAGCTCCCTCCCTTCGGGAGGGTTGGGGTGGGGCTCTGGAGGTTGTGTGGTGGGTGTCAGTCTCATAAACATATTGACAATGAACAACATTATACGACTAATCCGTCCGCATCAGTGGATTAAGAACGTGTTTGTGCTGTTGCCGATGTTCTTCGGCGGCAGCCTGTTCGATGTCCACGACATAGCAGCTTCATTGCTGACGTTCCTTGCGTTCAGCTTTATAGCCTCGTCGGTGTACTGCTTCAACGACATCAACGACGTTGAGGCCGACCGCCGCCATCCCGTGAAGTGCCGCCGTCCGCTGGCTTCAGGCGCGCTGTCTGTTGGCACGGCGTGGTGCCTTATGGCGCTGATGCTTGTGCTTGCGGCGGTTATGGTTGCGTTGCTTGGCGACCTTCGGCATGCCTTGAAGGTGGGCGGCGTGCTGCTGTTCTACTATGTGATGAACCTCTGTTACTGCGCCAAGCTGAAGCAATACGCCATCATCGACGTGTGCATTGTGGCGTTCGGCTTCGTGCTGAGGGCGCTTGCCGGAGGCTTCGCCACCGACATCATGTTGAGCAAATGGCTTGTGCTGATGACCTTCCTGCTCACGCTTTTCCTCTCGTTCGCAAAGCGGCGCGATGACGTTCTGCGAATGAACGACACTGGAGTGCCGCCCCGCAAGAACACCATACGCTACAACCTTACCTTTATAAACCAGGCCATCACCATTACGGCATCGGTCACTTTGGTGTGTTACATCATGTACACCGTGTCGCCGGAAGTCACCGGGCGCTTCCATTCCGGCATGCTTTACCTCACCTCCGTGTTCGTTCTGCTCGGCCTGTTGAGGTACATGCAGCTTACGGTGGTTGACAAAAAGAGCGGCGACCCCACACGGCTGATGCTGCGCGACAGGTTCACGCAGCTCGTCTTGGTGGCCTGGGCGTTGACGTTCTGGGTGCTGATATACATCGTTTAAGTGAAGAATGAAAAGTGAAGAGTGAAGAATTCAATGGCTTGGAAAGTGGAAAATGAACAGCAAATAATGAAAAGACAGCCGCCCGTCTGGCTCAAAATCCCATCCCTCCCAGCTCTCCCAGTCCTCCCACCCATCCCCTAAACCCAACCGACAATGACCGAAATACGCAATTATCCGCTTGGAGAAATCCATGCGTTCGACTTCGACGGCACGCTGACGCGCCGCGACACGCTGATAGAGTTCATACGCTTTGCCAAGGGAGACAAGGCGTTCCTGCTGTGCTTCCTGCGCTATTCGCCGCTACTCGTGCTGATGAAGATGGGGCTTTACCCTAACTGGAAGGCCAAGCAACGTGTGTTCTCATACTGCTTCAAGGGCATGCCCTTGGAACAGTTTGACTCCCTTTGCCGGCGTTTCGCCGGCAAGAAGGCCGGACTGATGCGTCCTAAGGGACTGGCTAAGGTGCGTGATGTGCTGGCGCGTGGCGGCAAGGTGGTGGTTGTCAGCGCAAGTGTGAAGAACTGGGTCGAGCCGTTTTTCTCCGATATTCCCGGCGTTTATGTACTCGGAACGATGATAGGCGTGGCCGACGGGAAGCTCACCGGGCGCTTCATCACCAAGAACTGCTACGGCGAAGAAAAGGTAAACCGCCTGCTGCAGCTCTTCCCCGAGCGCACGCAATACTGGCTCGTGGCATACGGCGACAGCCGTGGCGACACGCAACTGCTCGACTTTGCCAACGAGGGATACTACAAACCGTTCAAATGAGTATGGGAAGTTAAAGAATTTATAGAAGTCAAAGAAGTTAAAGCCATCGGCTTTTGCCCACTCGGAAATCCCAGTTCCCCCAGCTCTCCCATGTCTCCCATAAAAAGAAACCATCAATGAAAAAACTCATAAAACTGTTCAAGGTAAGCCGTGAGGAGTGGCTCGCGTCGGCTGTCGCGATGCTGTCAACGGTGGTGTTGCACGCTTTCGTGATAGCGCGTTACTTCGATTTGTTCACCAATACGGGGCGTGGACACTGGAATGTGTTTGTCAAGAACTTCACCGTTTCAGGCTTCGACCCCATTACCTATTCGGTTGTCACCCATTGGGATGCAAACTACAATGTCTACAGGCATCCGCTGTTGTCGTTCATGGTGTGGCCGCTGTCGGAGCTTGACAAGTGGCTTATGGCCGCAACGGGCGTCAATTTGGTGCAGTTTATCGTTGCTGTGCCGTTGCTGCTGTGCGCGTTTTACACGTTCATATTCATGTACAGGACGCTGAGGGATATCGTCCGGCTGCGTGCTTTCGACTCCGCCTTGCTCTCAACGATGCTCTTTTCGTTCGCCTACGTCATGGTTTCGTCCGTCGTTCCTGACCATTTCTGTGTCTCCATGTTCCTGCTTGTCTTTGCGGTGTACGTTTCCGGATGCAAGATGCAGGACGGAATGCCGTTTAAAATCTGGCAGACTGTGGTGCTGTTTTTCGTCACCGCAGGGGTGACTTTGAGCAACGGGGTGAAGATTTACATATATTCGCTGTTCACGAACGGGCGCAAGTTCTTCCGCTTAAAGTATTTCCTGTTTGCCGTTTTGCTTCCTCCGGCGCTCATCTGGGGCTTCGCCCGTTGGGAGTACCGCCAGTTCGTGCTGCCCAAGGAGAAGGCGCGCAGCGAGTTGCGCGCCAAGAAGAACGCCGAAAACCGCCAGCGCATGTTCAAGGCTTTCTGTGACACTACGCGGCTGAAGGACAGCGTTGAAGTGAAAAAGGCTTTCGAGCAGGAGGTGCGCCGGCGTGCCCATGCCAAGTATGTGCGCGACCACCGGCAGCCGTGGAACCTCCACAAGGGCAAGCCTATGGCTGAAGGCGAGTTCATGCAGTGGACCGACGCTACGACATCGCGCACCGCGACGGCCGTTGAAAACCTTTTCGGCGAGTCCATACAGCTTCACAAAGACCACCTGCTTGGCGACACTTTGCGCAGCCGTCCGGTGATAGTGCATTACCGCTGGGTGGTGAATTACATAGTTGAGGGGCTTTGGGTGTTGCTCTTCGTTGCCGGAATATGGTGCGGCCGCAGGTCGCGCTTCTTATGGATGGCCGTGTGCGGCGCGGCGTTCGACATGGCCTTGCACATGGGTTTGGGTTTCGGCATCAACGAGGTGTACATCATGGCCGCCCACTGGCTGTTCGTTTTGCCCATAGCAATGGGCTTCCTCATGAAGGCGTTGGAGGGCCGCAAGGCGGAGGATTGGGTGCGCAGACTGCTCGTAGGGCTTACGGTGTGGCTCTTTGTGTACAATTTTACGCTGTTTGCCGGTTATCTGATATAAGATGAATTTAGGGCAAATAAGTCCGATAAGACAAATAATAGTCCCTTCCTTCTCGGCCTATTCGCCTTATTAGCTCTATTACTCCCGTCATTAAAAACCGTCTTTTTATGAAAATATCGGTGCTTGTTCCCGTCTACGGGGTGGAGAAATATATCGCGCGGTGCGCCGAATCGCTGTTCGGCCAGACGTACAGCGACCTGGAGTTTGTCTTTGTTGACGACTGTACGCCTGACCGTTCCATCGCCGTTCTGCATGAAGTGATGGAGCGTTGGCCGCAGCGTGCGGCTCAGGTTCGCATACTTCGCAACGACCGCAACAGCGGCGTAGGCTACGTGCGCCAGCGTCTCATCGACGAAAGCACGGGCGACTGTCTTACGTTTGTTGACAGTGACGACTATCTGCCGCCGCGGGCTATCGAGCTTCTGGCGGAAGAAATGGAGCGTTCGGGTGCCGATATTGTTGACGGGGCGTGGCAGAGTGTGACGCTGCAGGGTGTTTCTGAAGTCTGCCCCTCTTATAAAGTGCCTGACGGCGGACGGTATCTTGCGCTCATGCTGTGCCAGAACATCGTGCCGCACCGCATGTGGGGGCGGTTGTTCAGGCGCGGTGTGTTCGTTGACAACGGCATCCGTCTTGTGCCGGGCATCGACCTTGCCGAGGACTATACAGTGATGACGCGCCTTCTGTTTTATGCCAGCCGCTCGGCAATAGCCGACCCCGTGTACTTTTACAGGGAAGACAATGCCGCCTCGTACACCCACACCGCCTCGCTGCGCCATCTGCGTTCGTATCTTAAGGCGTGCCGGGTGGTGCTCGATTTCTTCACCGCGAACGATGCGGCAGGCCGTTACCGCGTGCCGTTGCAGCTGGGAATGGTCAACGCCTTGCGCATAGTACGCCGTTCGGGTTACGGCTTCGCACTTGCCGACGAGTTGCTCGGCTACCGTCCGCAGGGCTTTGTTTTCCGACTGATGTCGGCTCTTTTCCGCGGCAGATGCCCGTATCGCGTGGCTGAAGTGTCTTATCTTTTGGCAAGAAAGATATATGTGTCGTTGCTGAAAATGTAACCTGTTGGTTCCCAGTACTTTATAAAATGTATTGCAAAAGGTGGCCTTTTGCCTTCTAAAAGGCCACCTTTTGCATGCCCGTTTGCCGTCTTTTGCAGTGCGAAAGGCGGTCTTTTGCATGCCGCTTGCCGGCAACCTGCCTGCCGGCCGATTATGCCATGCTGTTGCGAAAGTATTTGTATGGCTGATGTTCAGGCTTTGTGCGACGGCGTGTCAGTCAAGTACGGCGTCCTTCCTGAACTTGTATGCCACAAGGTTTTCACGCTTGAAGAAGCCCGTGTCGATAAGGATTTTTATCAGCCTGTGCTTCATTCTCGTCTTCAGCGAGTCCCCGTGCGCCATCTTCATGCCGCGCCACGGTGTCTTGTCACGGTATTTCAGGAACTCGGCGCGGTACGGATGGATGCAGTCGCACTGCCACGGCTTAGGCCCGGTTACGTAGTGTATGATGACGGGATTGGTCAGCGCGGCGTCTATTTCGCTGATTATGTCGTAGGTAAGGTTGACGTAGCGGTGCTCGAAAAGGTAGTCGTTCTGGAAGTTGTACTTGGCGTCGAGCCGCTTCTTGCATGTTCGGAATACGTAGTTCAATATGTCCTGGTCATGGCACCGCAGGCGTTCGGGGTGCTCGCGCGCTATCTTCAGGAAATCTTTTTTAGAGTTGTTGGCGCGCCAGTATTCAAGGTTTATCACCAGAACGCCGGCGTTGAAGTAGCCGAGATGTTGCGGATATAGCAGGCGGTTGTAGTGCTCCACGCCGTTGTTGCCCGTGTCTGGCGCTCCGGCGATGGCATATCCGTCCATCGGAGTTTCCCAAAGTTCCTTCAGGCTGCCGCGTACTATCAGGTCGCCGTCAAGGTATATCACCCTGGTTATGCTCTCCGGGAGTATGTCGGCAAGGAAAAGCCGGTAATATGTTGCCAGCGAAGATATGTGCGCCGACTGCCCTTCGCGTCCTATCGGGAAGTCGGCCATGTCGGCGTTGTCAATGTGGTGGAACTCGATTTCCTTGCCGTAGCCCTTTACTATGCCTTCAAGCGCAGCCTTGTTGGCGTCGGTAATGTCGGCGCTCAGCACGTGGAAGCGCACTTGTTCGCCGCGGTTGTTCTCGCATAGCGAGCACATCATCACTCCCGTAGGCATCACGTAATTGTTGTCGGTGCTGCAAACTATTTCCATGTCAGTGTATTGTTTGTGTTTTCCATCTGGCGTTTTAGCCACAGTCTTGACGCGTCAACCTGCTTTTCTAACAGCATGTTGACACGGCTGAAGTCAATCCTTTTTCCTTCGACGGCCGTGATTTCCGTTATAAAGCGGTTTGTCAGGCCTATTGAGTTGAGGAAGTCGGTCATGCGTGAAGAATTGCCGTGCCCTTTCATCGGGAAGATGTAGAAGTCACGTTCGAAGATTGTGCTGAAAGCGGCGGCGTGGAACGACGATGCCAGCACATGCCTTGCACGGCGTATGTAGCCGAGAAATTCAGCCGGACCGGCGTTGCTTACGTTCCTGTCGGCATAGCTTAGCGAGCCTTTGTCGTTGACGGCCACGATGCGTAAGCCTTCCGTTTGGGCGAAATGCCGCGCCAAAGCTTCTATGTTGGGGTCGTTGTGCAGGAAGTCATACACCAGCACATAGTCCTCTGTTTCGGGGTCAACGGATATGTTGTTCCATGTCTCCCGGCTTAAAAGGAACACGGGGTCAACTACCTGTACGGCGTCATAGCCCATGCTCCGGGCTATCTCCACACCCGTCTTTTCCCTGACAGACAAGGCGCGGAAGTTGGCGAGCCTGGGCTTGATGAACTGCCGTTCGCCGTCCGTAATGTCGCTTTTGCCGAAGCTGGCGGCGTATGAAATGCAGCGCGGAGGATTGTTTACGAAGGCGCAATAGTAAGCAGGGTCAAGTCCGTTGCCGTAATACGGGTTCCAGATTTGGTCGCTCCCGGCGATGTACAGGTCGGCCTTCATGTCGCCGTCGGCAGCCACTCCCTGTTCCAGTTCGCCGTTGTTTCGGTACGTCCGGGCGGTGGTTGCAAGGCGTTCGGCCTTGAACCTTTCGAAAGCCCGCCGCCTTCCCTGGAACCGCAGCTCCTTCCTGTTCTGCCAGAAAGCCATGAGCGGTTTAAGCCACGGTGCGTATCTGCCAACCGTGGCGGCGTGTCCTGAATTGTAGAACGTGCCGAGCGAGTGGCATGGGGGCTTGTATTCGGGCAAGTAGTCGATTATTTTCACGTCATGCCCGCAGCCCTTGATGAAGCTCATCAGCGCGTAAGCCTGCAGCGATGCGCCGTAATTGCCTACGTCGTGGCACGTTATTGTCCTGACTTTCATTTATCTTTTGCGTCTTAATATCCGTTTCATCACAATGTTTCTCATCATCCGCAACGGGTGGCGGAACGGGTAACTTAGCTTCATCATGCGGTCGTGGCGCTCCAGTACGGCGGTCATGTCGGCGATGGTTGCATTCTTGTCGCGCATCATTTTCCCGAGAATTGCGTACCGCCTGTCGCGTTTCGGCGATGTCTTCATCTGTCCTTCGGCCACCGTCTCAAATGGTAACGTCGTAAGTTCGCAGCCGCTTTGTTCTACGGCGGCGCGCCCTTTGTCGGTGAATACGGCTACAGCCGTGACCCCGTTCTCGTCATCCGCATAGGTCTTTCCCCACAAGTCGCCTATTCGGATGTCGGCGCTTGAGCGTTCATATTTGAATTTGCACTTGTCGTAACACGCCTTGCCGAGGCACTGGTCGCAAAGGAACAGGCGGAAAAAGCCGTCGCCTTGCGACAGTCTTGTGCATGAGCTGACGGCTGTCATGCCGTCTTTCACATTGCGGTTGGTGTCAAGCCGCCCCTCAGAAGGCATCTCCCCGTCCACCGACATGGCCCAGGAATCGTGCCATCCGGCGGCCTTGTCGCGCCAGGATACGGCTGTCACACGCTGCCATCCGCGTGTTTTCTCGCTTATGTATTTGTCAAGCAGCAGCATTGACGGCACGCCGTGGCAGAAGAAGTCCATGAGGATGAAGCCGTCTTCGGCCTTCGCCAGGCGCAGCCAACGGCGGAAAGAGTCTATCTGGCACGGTGTTCCTGTGACGAGCCATTTGCCTTTCCTCCCGACAGAACGGAACCCGTCAACGGTGTAGCTCTGTATGTATTTGCTGCCTGCGGTGGCTTTCAGCCCGTCGGCCGTTGACGCAATGTAATGCTTGGCGCGGTGTTCGGCTGCGTCATATTTCACTCCGCACACCTTGTAACCTTTGCCAATCAGGCTACGCCCTATTTCGAATGCAGCGCCTCCCGACGAGCACAGCCGCCTCACAGCCGGTTCGCGGCTCCATGCGGCATAGCTTTCCAGCACTTTGTTGGGGGCGGACAGCCTGTCGTCCCTGAATGAACATACCCTCACGCATACGCCGCAGTCTATGCAACTGGCGGTGTCAGTGGTTTCCGGTTCGTAGAAACCGTCGCCGCCAAGTTTCATGTCTATGATGCCTTTGGGGCACGCCACGGCGCACACTCCGCATCCGTAGCAGCCTTTTGTGCCGGATATGTTCATTTTGTTTTGCGTTTCTTTAGTTTATTGAGCAGTCTTGCGGCCTTGCCGCGCACGAACTGCTTTTCGGCTTTTTCCATCCCCAAGGCGTAGCTGAAGCCGGTAGTTGACAGGGCTGACGCGGCGCATACGGCGAAAAATCCGCTCCATCCGTTGTCCATGACGGCGTAAACCGCAAGCGAGACGGCGGCCGAAAGCACCGTGACAAGCAGCACGCGCAGTGACACTTCGTGCAAAAAGCGTGCCATGGGGAAGCCTATTGTGCGGCGCAGTAGAAGCTGGCGGGCGAAGTGGCATGCCACCGACATTGCCGCGCCTACCCACAGGGCGGCCTGCGGCTGGCATCCGGCCTTGAAGCAAAGATAGGCCACGGGCAGCGTGAGCAGCGACAGTCCGCCTACTACAATCTGGTAGTCGCGCACCTTGCCTGAGGCGTGCATGGCCGTGATTAGCGGAGTTGAGAGCGAGTCGATGAGCGTTGTCAGCAGCACGATGCGCAGGAATATCACCGTATGTTCCGGCACTTCTTTCAGCCAGAGGTCGAGGATGAACGGCGCTTCGAGCGCCACCGGGAGCGAGAGGGTTAGCAGCAGCAGGTATGAGAACTTGCTTCCGCGGAACACGAGCTTGAACATGTCGTCCTTCTCTCCGGCCGCATACGATTTGATTATCTGCGGATTCATGGCAACCTGGAAGTTCGACGCGAAGCCGGATATGGCGTTCATCGCCTGGTAAGCCACTCCGCGGGCCGCGTTTACCGCGCTTCCGAAGAATATGTTGAGCACCACGTTGATACCCTGTTCCTTGCCGACGCCGGCCAGGGCGCCTATGAGGTTCCATCCGAGGAACGACACCATGCTTCCGGCACGCTTCCTGTCCCACGTCAGGTCGCAGCGGCACAGGGGGAAATTCCTCCTGCAATATTGCCCGTAAATCAGCCTGATTGACACCGCTATGGCTGCAAGCAGGGCCGCATATACCACGAGCTTGTCGTAAGTGGTGAGCGTGATTAGGTAGACAACGGCGAGTTTCAGCGTCACGTCCACGATGCTTACGTATGCAAACGCCTTCATCCGCTCGTAGGCTATTATCGCAGCGTTGTAGGGAACGCTTGCAACGTCGATTGCAAACGTGAGCAGCGACAGCTGGTACACCCAGTTGGCGGCAGCATACCTGTCGGGCGGAAAGTTCATGTACGTGTTCAGGAACCATACGCCCACGGCCTCGCCGGCAACTATTATTATGCCGGCGAGCATGGCGTGGATTAGCACCGCCGTTGAGAACGTGCGCCTAACGTCGCCTTCGCCGCCCTTGCCAATCTCTACGGAAAGGAACCGTTGCGTGGCCGACGCCATCGCTCCGCTGACAAACGAGAACATCATCACAAGGCCGCCGACAACATTGTATATGCCGAAGTCGGTCATACCGAGCACGTGGAGCACCACGCGCGACGTGTAGAAACTTACCGCCATGGTGAACAGCATCCTCGCATAAAGCACGAGAGTGTTCTTGGCAATGCGCTTGTTGTTCTCGAATTTACCCGACATTTAGATGCAAATATACTGCTTTTCCACGAACTTTGCGCTTTTTTGCAGGATAAAATTCAGTTTGCCGGGCCGCTGCCGGCCTGCCCGGTAGCGGCCTGCCGCCGGTTGTGGGGGCACTCTTTGTAGTACCTC
>USHW01000013.1 GCA_900554545.1 uncultured Prevotella sp.
GCACGGACAAAGTAAGCAACGTAATTTGCATACAATAGATGCCGCATCGCCGTGCTGCATGACGACTACCGAGAGCCTCGATTGGGTTGTGCATTATAAGTGAAACCCAAAAGTTTACACGACATATTATTTTGCCGTCCGCGCGGATTTGTAATCCGCGCAAGGGACAACCGGGATTTGTAATCCCATGCAATGCAGGCTTAAATATAGGTAGCGGATTGCAAATCCGCCATTCCTGCAGCTATAGGTGCGGATTGCAAATCCGCACGGACAAAGTAAGCAACGTAATTTGCATACAATAGATGCCGCATCGCCGTGCGGCATGACGATTACCGGAAACCTCTCGGAATTGATAATAGAACTTCATATCCATCGTTTTTATTTTGCGTTGCGCCCGGTTTGCATTGTCTTTGTATAAGACAAGCTTGCACCTCGGCAATGTAAAATAAAATGCCGTTTCATGTCTTTTTATTTTGCATTGCGCTCGGTTTGCATTATCTTTGTAACCAAATATTAAATCTAATAAAAATGAACAAAACAAAGACTTTCATCGTGTCGGGTTTCTTGCTGGCGGCCATGTCGCTGCCTGCCGCGGCACAGACAAAGGACGGAGGCATATCGGCTGATATGCTTGAGAGCATCAAGAAGGAACAGGCGGTCACTGCGGTGAACCCCGCTTTGAGCAATGCCTTGGCTGGAAACAGCATCGACGTGCTGGCCAAGAACTATGCCAACAACGGCAAGGTGGGCACTTACTTCAGCGTGGAGACCCCCTCGCAGAGCATCACCGACCAGAAGCAGAGCGGCCGCTGCTGGATGTTCAGCGGCTTCAACGTGCTCCGCTCGAACTTCGCGCAGCGCACTGACTCGCTTACAGTAGACCTCTCTCACGCCTACCTGTTCTTCTACGACCAGCTGGAGAAGGCCAACCTGTTCCTCCAAGGCGTCGTTGATTGTGCCGACAAGTCGATTGAAGACGAGCGTGTGCGCTTCTTCTTCAAGAACCCCATCAACGACGGGGGTACTTATTGCGGAGTAGCCGACTTGGTGTCGAAGTACGGACTTGTGCCCTCCGAGGTGATGCCCGAAACCTATTCGGCAGAGAACACTGCGCGCATGGCGCAGCTGCTGAAGTCGAAACTGCGCGAATACGGTCTGAAACTGCGCGGCATGGTGGCGCAGGGCAAGTCGCAGGCCGACATCAAAGCGGAGAAGACCCACATGCTCGCAACCATCTACCGCATGCTTGCGCTCGTCATAGGAGAGCCGCCTGCGGAGTTCACTTACGCCTTCAAGAACAAGGACGGGCGCACCGTTACCGAGGCGAAGACCTACAACCCTGTTACTTTTGCCGCCGAGATAATGGGCGACAAGCCCGTGATGGGTTCGTTCATAATGGTGATGAACGACCCGCGCCGCGAGTATTACAAGACATACGAGGTTGAGCTTGACCGCCACACGTATGACGGTACCAACTGGAAATACCTCAACCTGCCGATGGAAGACATCGCGCAGCTGGCCATAGCGTCGCTGAAGGACGGACGCAAGATGTACAGCTCGTATGACGTCGGCAAGTTCCTCGACAACAAGCGCGGCTATTGCGACCTTAAGAACTACAATTACGGCACGCTGTTCGGCACGGATTTCCCCATGAACAAGGCCGAGCGCATCATGACATACGACAGCGGCTCGACCCACGCCATGACCCTTACGGCGGTCAATCTTGATAAAGACGGCAAGCCGTTGATGTGGAAAGTGGAGAACAGCTGGGGCGCGGACTACGGCCAAAAGGGCTGCCTCGTGATGACAAACGAGTGGTTTAACGAGTACATGTTCCGCCTCGTGGTTGACAAGAAGTACGTTCCGGCCAAGATGTTGAAGCAATACGAGCAGAAGCCTGTAATGGTAATGCCCGAAGACCCGCTGTTCTTGCCGGACAATTGAACCACGAGCCATTCAGAGGAAAGCCCCTCTCCAACCCTCCCGAGGGGAGGGAGCTTGATGGGCTTTTCCGATGTTTTCGTAATATTTATAAATGAAAGCGTGGGCGAAAGTTTCTTAACTTTCGCCCACGCTTTCTTAGTTTGCACATTTGCAAAACGCTATGTCTTATATAAATCTTTCCCTGATGCTCCCCTCAAAAGCATTCCAAGCTCCCTCCCTTCGGGAAGGGTGGGGCGGGTCTTCCCTTTATTTAGGCTGGGGCTTACACCAGATGGCTTACCCACTCGTCCCTGTCGCCGGGCAGGAGGTCAACCACCGGTATTTCAATCATGGTGTAGCAGCCGGGCTGCTGGCGCATTGACGCGCGCGCTACGTTGACGAGCACCTGGGCGGTGAGTGCCGGGTTGTTGATGCTCATGTTGAATTCGAAGCGCTGGTTCTGCGTCTTTCCGCTCACGCCTTTGCGCACAAGGTTCACTCCGTGCCCCATGTCCTTAACCGCATCTACGCTCGGCACGGCCATGACATAAGTCTCGTCGCTGGCGAAGTAGGGGTCTTCCTTAACGGCCTTTGTCACCTCTTCGAGGCTTGCGCCCTCTTCCAGCTCTACGTAAACCATGCGGCGGTGTATGCCTTCGCCCTTGGGCACGGTGAGCGAGAGCGCGTCCTTCACGCCTTTCTTAGAGCGCACGCATACAGAGTGCCCCATGCTCATGCCCGGGCCGAAGTTCGTATAGCTCAAGCCTTTGGGCGCGAGGCTCTCCATGAGGGTGCGCACTACGCTGTCAGACCCCGGGTCCCAGCCGGCGGCGATTACCGCCACGCGTCCGTGCTCCTTGCAAACCTGCATGAGGTTCTTGCGGTATTGTGCTATGTTTCCGTGTATGTCGAAGCTGTCAACGGTGTTGATGCCCAGCGGAAGGATTTTCGTTGCATACTCTTCGCAGCTGCGTGTCGGTGTGGCGAGTATGGCCACGTCAACGTCTTTCAGCTCAGTGATGTCCTTTACCACGTCATACTGCGCCAGCTCTGCCGGTTTGTTGTCGGCTCCGCTGCGCCTTACTATGCCTGCAATCTCGAAGTCAGGAGCTGCTTCGAGCGCCTCAACGGTGAATTTTCCGATGTTGCCGTAACCTACTACGGCCGCTCTGATTTTCTTCATATCTGCGTAAATGTTAAGTGTATTGTTTGTTTCAAGGGTGCAAAGTTAATAAGTTCGCATGTAAGTCGGTTGCTCCGGCAATGTAAGAAATGTAAAAAATGTGCACAATTTACAATCTGTTTGTTTTTCGACGGATTATGTAACAAATCGCAACTCGTATTCCGCTGCTCTCTAAAAGACGGCATATTGGCTTGTGAAAGGCCGTCTTTTGCGTTGTGAAAGACGGCCTTTCGCTGCCCGTTTCGCCGTCTTTTAAAATGTAACTTGCCGGCTTGCTTTGTACGCTTTTATCCGATTTGTTTCATAAAGGTTCAATTAACGTTTTTTAGCTTATTGGGGGGGGTAAATTTAAAACATTTATATACGTTTTGCAACGTGATACCGTTCCATGGCGGTGTTGTTGCATCAAGGCCGTGCGTGTGTGCCCTTTGGGTGCGTTGTTGGGCCGTCTGTCATTGCAGGTTTGAAACCAACATAATTAATATACAACCACGGATGAATTTTTTTCCAATCTCTTATTCACCTCCCTCTGTCCTTGCTTCATTGCCGGGCCGGTGGGAAGTGATTGTGCATACAAGTGTAAACATATTTTATACAAACTGCTTGTTTTTATAATAAATTTATTAATGTGTAACGTGTTTTTAAATTATTTTATATATCTTTGTGGCTCGAAATAAGAATCGAAGAGAAACTGCATAGCCTATTTTAGGCTAATTTAGGTATTTACAACAATTAAAATAGACTGATGAAAGTTTTTGGTTTTGTGGCAAAATTCCTGCCCTGCGTCGCAGCGGCGGGTGCGCTTGCGTTGACCGGTTGTCAGGATGACAATTACGATTTCAACGAAGTAGACATGACGGTAGGCATCGGCGGCGACGGACTGACGTTGCCGGTAAGCTCTACCAATGTAATCAAACTGGAAGACGTGCTTGAGCTTGACGGCTCTGAATGCGTCGTAGTTAGGGACAATGGCGACTACGTTTTCACGCAGGACGGCGGCGAGGCCACTCCCGCGCATCCGCGCATAACCTCCATAAATGTGGTGCAAAGCGCGGAACCCGTAGAGGGATTGGTTGAAATCAGCGCAGTTCCTTCGACTGGAGGCACGGGCTTCGACATCACCGCAGGCGGCAAGGCACAGTCGTTCTCATATTCCGGCGGCCTGCCTGACGAGGTGGCTTCGCTTTCACACGTGGACGTTATGAGCACCCTCACGTTCACTGTAAATTTCCCGGCGTCTCTGAGTTCGGCTGTAACTACGGTAAGGCGTATGTCCATAACGCTGCCTTCGTATATGGAAGTGGAAGGCGAGCAGCCCGTAAGCGCCGGCAACACGTTTGTTTGCGAGAACGTGCCCACCGGCCGTCCGTTCAGCCTGGATGTCACGCTGAACGGCCTTGACTTCTCCGCCGACAAGCAGGTTAACGGCCGTGTGGCTATCGAAAACGGTCAGGTTGTTATGGAAGGTGACATCCTTGTGGACGTTGAGGCCACCGCATCGACCAACACCGGCATCGACGGCAGCCGCCTTACAAGTTCCATGACGATGGACGACATAACCATAACGAGCGCTACCGGAAGGTTCACTCCGGAAATAAACATTGACGACCTCGGCAATGTTGAAGTGACGGGCGTGCCCGACTTCCTTTCCGACGGCCGTGTGCGCGTTGACCTTTACAATCCGCAGGTGATAATAACCGTAAGCAACGACATGGCCGTAGGCGGACTGGTTGACGGCATAATACGCTCTTACAAAGGTTCGGACATGCTTGCCGAAGTGGCTGTACCCCAGTTCCAGGTCAATCCTTCGGGCACTACAAGGGTGTGCATCTGCCGCAGGGACGAGGGCATAGACCATTCTCTGTATGATGTCGTGAAGACGGTTGACAACCTGTCTGACGTTATCGAAACCATACCCGAGCACATAACGTTCGAGGCTTCGGCGCAGGCAGACCCGTCGGATGACGGCTATTTCGAGTTCGACCACGACTATACCGTGCAGCCGTCGTACACAATCGACGCGCCAATCATGTTCGACAAGGATGCAAGAATTGTCTACAAAGACACCCTTGACGGTTGGCATGACGACATTGAAGACTTTGAACTGGCCGACGGTGCGTATATAAACTTGGCCGCAACGGTGGAGAACCGCGTGCCGGCTTACCTCACTGTTGACGCCAAGGCCGTAGACATTGACGGCAACGAGATGGGCGACGACGAGATATCGGTTGTCGTGAATACTACCGTTGCGGCGTCGGAGGACGGTGAAACTCCTGCCGAGACCGCCCTGTCGATTGACCTGAAACAGGTGGGCGAGGGTGCGTTGAAGCGGCTTGACGGCATCGTGTTCAACATAGAGGCTGCCGCATCAGACGGCAACAAGGCCGTTGTGGGCAAGACGCTCAACGCAACCAAGCACTCGCTTGTTGCCAAAGACATCAAGGTAAGGCTTGTAGGAAAGATTATAGGCGACTTCAACTAATCTCAAAATAACGGCAATACAACAATGAAACATATATATATAAGGTGTGCGGCCGCTTTCATCATGACAGCCGCTGCCGGCGGAGCGATGGGCCAGGGACTTAACTCTGCCTACTTTACTGACGACTACAAGTTCCGCCATGACATGAACCCGGCCTTCGGCAACGAGCAGAACTACGTGTCGATACCGGCGCTCGGAAACATAAGTGTCAACCTGCATGGCAACTTCGGGTACAAGGACGTGGTGATGGACAACCCGATGTACCCCCACGAAAGCGGCAAAAGGCTTACTACGTTCATGAACCCTTACATCTCGAACAGTGCGGCCTTGGACGGCTTCAGCAAGGGAAACAACCGCATAACGGGCGACGTAGGGCTGACAATACTGTCTGCCGGCTTCAAGGCTTTCGGCGGATATAACACCATAGAGCTTAACTCTAAGACAACGTTCGGCGTGTCGCTGCCATACGAGCTGTTTGAGTTTGCGAAGAATACGGGCAACAAAACCTACAACATTGGCGACGTTAACGCCCACGCCATGTCGTATGCCGAGCTGGCATTGGGCCACTCGCGCCAAATCAATGACAGGCTGAGGGTAGGCGCAAAGCTGAAGTTCCTCTTCGGACTTGGCCGTGCCGATCTGAAGATGCGTGACCTGAAGGCCGACCTTGCGGCCGACGACAAGTGGACGGTAAGCGGCAAGGCTACGGCCGACGTGTCGCTGAAGGGCTTTTCGTATGTGACGGAAACCGACGAGTACAACGACCCTGACAAGGGTGAATATGAGAAGGTTGGCGACGTGGATGTTGACGGCTTCGGCCTCGGAGGCTTCGGTATGGCTGTTGACCTTGGCGCCGTTTATCAGATAAACGATGACTGGAGGGTGAGCGCGTCGGTGCTCGACCTCGGCTTTATCAGCTGGAGCGAGAACGCGCAGGCCGTAAACCGGGCCGACAGGTTCGAGTTCGGCGGCTTCCATGACATTTCCGTCAACGACGGCGAGGGCGTGTCGATGGACGACCAGGCCGACGATTACGGCGACCAGATTGCCGACTTCGTCAACCTGAAAGACAACGGCAACAAGGGCGGACGCACCACTGGCATAGGCGCGACGCTTAACTTCGGGGCTGAATACAACCTGCCGGTGTACCGCAAGATAACGTTCGGCCTGCTTAGCAGTACGCGCATAAAAGGCGCGTTCACATGGACGGAAGGCCGCCTGAGCGCGAACTGGAAGCCACTGAAATGGCTCGACGGAGGCGTAAACCTGGCCGTAAACAGCTTCACTACGAGCATGGGATGGGTGCTCAACATCCATCCGAAGGGTTACAACCTCTTCATTGGCATGGACCATCTGCTCGGCAAGACGAGCAAGGAGTTCATACCGTTAAGCTCGAACGCGAGCGTGAACATCGGCATGAGCGTTACGTGGTAAGGAGGCAATACCCATAACCTGACACCACTAACACCCACCTCTGCCGGAAGGAATACCCACCCCAACCCTCCCGAAGGGAGGAGCTTGAAATGCTTTTGAGGGTTTGTGCTGGGTGGGGTAGGGCGCAGTTGGAACGGATTATGCAAGTAGTTTGTAAATAGCTGATAATCAATGTGCTTTTAAAATGCCGTGTTTTGCAATGCAAAACACGGCATTTTGCGTTGTAAAAGATGGCCTTTTGCAGGCTAAAAGGCCATCGATTGAAAAACCGTTGACTGTCGGCGGGCGGACAATAGGTCGCCGGAGGCGGCCTATATGGCGAATAAGCCTGCTTGGAGTGATAGGCCGGATAGGGCAGATAGGAGTATAGGGCTGCTTGGAGTGATAGGCCGGATGGGGCTGATAGGAGTATAGGGTTGCTGGGAGTGATAGGCCGGATAAGGCTTATAGGGCATATAAGCCCTATTGCTTATTATTTAAATAAAGGTAATCAAGCTCCCTCCCTTCGGGAGGGTTGGGGTGGGTCTCGTCTTTAAAAGCACCCCCCTTGCGCAATAAAAACGGGCGATGTGCGTTTTTAATCATGGACAATTAATTTTTGTTTTGAAATGATAGAATACGTAAAAGGCGAGCTGGCCGAGCTTACTCCGGCATACGCGGTGGTTGAAGCCGCCGGCGTAGGTTACGGGCTTAACATCACGCTCAACACATATACGGCCATACAGGGCAGGAAAGACGTGCGCCTGTATGCCTTCGAGGCTATCCGTGAAGACGCTTACACGCTGTACGGTTTCGCCTCGAAGCAGGAAAGGGAAATGTTCCTTTTGCTTATAACGGTGTCGGGAGTGGGCGCAAACACGGCGCGCATGATACTGTCGGAGATGACGCCCGCCGAGCTGTGCGGCGTCATTTCGTCGGGCAACGAGAAGATATTGAAGACCGTCAAGGGCATAGGTCTGCGCACGGCGCAGCGCATAATAGTTGACCTGCGCGACAAGATTGCCGCCCTCGGCATTGCCGGAGAGCAGCCCGTACAGGCCGGAGAGCCGCAGGTGCAGGTGGACAAGGAAGTGAAAGACGAGGCCGTAGGCGCGCTCACCATGCTCGGTTTCGCCCCCGCGCCGTCGGCAAAGGTCGTCGTAGCCATACTGAAAGAGCAGCCCGGGCTGCCCGTGGAGCAGGTGGTGAAGCTCGCATTGAAGCAGATTAAATAAGTATGATAATGAATAATGAGAAATAAATAATGAAAAATGGTGTGCGGTTATGCCATGGATTAATATATCATAACAAGGCGCAAGCCTGATTTTTCATTATTCATTATATATTATTCATTTAGTTCGGTTTTGCTGATGAGGAAAATCTTATACGGACTTTTGTTAGTGTTGTTTGCCGTTAGCGTGGCAAGCTACGCCTTCACTGTGCCCTATCAGCAGGACGACAGGACGCGCCGCGCGCGCCAGGGACAGGCCACGCGGCAGCCCGGCGCAGGGCAGGACACCGCCCGGCAGGCCGCGGTGGCTACCCCGACGATTGTCGTGGAGGAGGACACCATACCCGACTCGCTGCTGCATCCGCGCTGGAAGATACAGCGCACGGTGCCGATAACCGAGGAAGACCTTGAGACTTACTCCGCCGACCTTACCTTCCCCGACAACATAAAGCAGGAAGTTGAGTATGACGACTCGTTAGACCGCTACTTCATAGGCTCGAAGATGGGCGACGGATACCTGTCAACGCCTATCGTGATGACCCCCGCCGAATACCGCAAATGGAGCGAGAAGCGCGAGTTTGACCGCTTCTTCCGCGAAAAGAACGACACTCTGATTAAGGAAGGGGGCAAGGACAAGTTCTCGTTTACCGACATGCACTTCGACCTCGGGCCTGCGGAAAAAATCTTCGGGCCGGGCGGTGTGCGCATAAAGACACAGGGAACGGCCGAGCTGCAGTTCGGTGCCACGCTGAAGAACATCGACAACCCGTCGCTGCCGATACGCAACCGCAAGACAACGACGCTCGACTTTGACGAGAAAATAAACCTTAGCGTCAACGGAAAGGTGGGCGACAAGGTGAACATGAACCTCAACTACAACACTGACGCGACGTTCGACTTCGACTCGCAGAACCTCAAGCTGAAGTATGAGGGCAAGGAAGACGAGATAATAAAACTCGTTGAGGGCGGCAATGTGTCGTTCCCCAGCAACTCGTCGCTGGTTAACGGGGCCTCGTCATTGTTCGGTATCCGCACCGACTTGCAGTTTGGCAAGCTGTCGTTGCAGACCGTCGTGTCGCAGAAAAAGTCTTCGTCGAAGAGCGTTTCGTCGAAAGGCGGCACGCAGCTCACGTCTTTCGAGTTCGACGTTACCGATTACGAGGAGAACCGCCACTTCTTCCTGTCCCGGTATTTCCGCGACAGATACAACAACGCAATGTCAAAGTTGCCCAACGTTACGACGGGAATAACCATCAACCGCGTGGAAATATGGGTGACGAACAAGACCGGGACAACATCCAACTCGCGTGACATCGTAGCCCTGACCGACCTCGGCGAGAATACGTCGGTAAGCAATCCGATGTGGACTGTGACAGGGCAGCCCGTCCCGTCGAACAACGCCAACACCGAATACAGCACGATGGTGAACACGTATTCGGCCGCGCGCGACATCAACCAGACAAGTTCCGTGCTTGACGCCGTGCCCGGTTTCACCGGCGGTTTTGACTATGAGAAACTTGAAAGCGCGCGCTTGCTCAACAGTTCGGAGTACACACTCAACACGGCTTTGGGCTATGTGTCGCTCAAGACGTCGCTGCAGACCGACCAGGTAATCGCCGTTGCATACGAATATACTTACGGCGGAGTGACTTACCAGGTAGGAGAGTTCGCCTCGGATATTGACGACGTGAACCAGGCTCTGTTCGTAAAGTCGCTCAAAAACACGAGCAACAATCCGCAGCAGGGCAACTGGGACCTGATGATGAAGAACGTCTACTACCTTGCCTCGTCAGTGGAGAAGGAGAAGTTCCGCCTCGACGTGAAGTACCAGAGCGACACTACGGGCGTGTACCTTTCATATATACCCGAGCAGCAGGTGAAGAGCCAGACAATTATAAAACTGCTCGGAGCCGACCGTCTGGACAATAACAACAAGGCGAACAGCAACGGCTACTTCGACTACGTTGACGGCTACACGGTAAGTAACGGCCGCGTGTTCTTCCCGAGGGTTGAACCCTTCGGCGCAGACATGTACGATGCGCTTGTAAGCCATGGCGTGGCGGCGGACGTGGCGCAGCGTTACAGCTATACGGAGCTGTATGACTCGACCAAGACAACGGCCAAGCAGATAGCCGAAAAGAACAAATACATGATGAGCGGACAGTTCCGCGGCACGCTGGCCAACGTCATATCGCTCGGCGCTTACAACATTCCGCAAGGCTCAGTGGTTGTTACGGCGGGCGGAGTGACGCTCACCGAAGGCTCTGACTATACCGTTGACTACTCTTCCGGCGAGGTTACAATCCTCAACCAGAGCATCATCGACGCCGGAACTACGGTCAACGCCTCGTTCGAGAGCAACACCGACTATGCCCAGGAACGAAAGACATTCCTCGGGCTGAACTGGCAGTACGACTTTTCAAAGAACTTCCAGCTTAGCGGAACGCTCCAGCACTTGTCCGAACAGGCGTTGACGACGAAGGTGTCGATGGGCTCGGAGCCGCTGAACAACACCCTGTGGGGACTCAACATAAACTGGAAACACGAGAGCCAGTGGCTCACCAACATGCTCGACAAGCTGCCTTTCCTGCATTGTACGCAGCCTTCGCAAATCTCGTTCACGGGCGAGTTCGCCCAGCTGATTGCCGGTCAGGCCAGCGGAGTGCAGGACAATGCGTCGTACATCGACGACTTCGAGAACACGAAAAACGCCATCGACGTGTCCACTCCGACGTCGTGGATTCTTTCAAGCGTGCCTTCCATGTTCCCCGAACAGAGCGACAAGACTACCCTGCAAAGCGGTTACAACCGCTCGTTGCTGGCCTGGTACACCATAGACCCCCTGTTCACGCGGCGCAGTTCGTCGCTCACCCCGTCGCACATAAAGAGCGACCTCGACCAGCTTAGCAACTATTACGTGCGTGAAGTGAACACTCGCGAGCTGTTCCCGAACCGCGGCAACAATTCATATAACAGCGTAACGTCCACGCTCTCGATACTGAACCTTGCCTATTATCCCAACGAACGCGGCCCTTACAACTTCGACCCGAACCTTAACTATGACGGAACGTTGCCAAATCCGCAGAACAGATGGGGCGGAATGATGCGCAAACTGGACACCAGCGACTTTGAGACGGCCAACATAGAGTATATCGAGTTCTGGCTGCTTGACCCGTTCATATATTCAAACGAGCAGCCCGACGCCAACCAATACGGCGGCGACCTTTATATAAACCTTGGCGAAGTGAGCGAAGACATACTGCGTGACGGCCGTAAGTTCTATGAAAGCGGAATGCCTGTGGACGGCTCGCAGAGTTTCACTACCACCCAGTGGGGTAAGATTCCGACGCAAGCCACCGTGACATACGCCTTCGCCACCACCGACGGTTCGCGCGAGTTGCAGGATGTCGGATACAATGGCTTGACCGATGCGGAGGAGCGTGAGTTCGGTCCTTACCAAGAGTTTCTTACTTCTATACAAGGAAGGGTGTCTCCGGCGCAGCTCGATTCGATAATGAACGACCCAGCAAATGACGATTACCACTACTTCCGAGGCTCTGATTTCGACCGCATCGAGGCTCCCATCCTGTACCGTTACAAGCGCATAAACAATCCGCAGGGCAACTCTCCCGACAGCAACAACCGCACGGAAAGCTACGACACGTCTTATAAAACGACACCCGACGTTGAGGACATCAACCAGGATTACACCCTCAACGAGTACGAGAACTACTACCAGTACCGCATAAGCATGCGCCCGGAAGACTTTGTCGTTGGCCAGAACTTCATCGTTGACAAGCGAGAGACTGCTCCGACGCTGCGCAACGGAGAGCCGGGACATGCCACGTGGTACCAGTTCCGCATACCGCTTGACGACTACGAGGAGCGTGTCGGTTCAATCAGCGACTTCTCTTCGATACGTTTCATGCGCATGTTCCTTACCAACTTCCAGAAGCCTATCGTGCTCCGCTTTGCCACTTTGGACCTTGTCAGGGGCGAATGGCGCACGTATGAGCAGCCGCTTGACAACGCGGCGAATGCAAGCGGAAGCATGTCGGTAAGCGCGGTGAACATCGAAGAGAACAACGACAAGTCCCCTGTGAACTACATTTTGCCGCCGGGCATAACCCGCGAGCAAGACCCTACACAGCCGCAGCTGGCCGAAGAGAACGAGCAGGCTTTGAGCTTTACGGTCAACAACTTCTCAACAAACGAGGCGAAGGCCGTTTACAAGAACACCACACTCGACCTGCGCCAGTACAAGAGGCTTGAAATGTTCGTGCATGCAAACGCTTTCGACCAGAACACAACCAACTTGACAGACAACCAGCTGGCAGTGTTCATCCGCCTGGGAAGCGACTACCGCAGCAATTATTACGAATACGAGATACCCTTGAAGCTGACGGCTCCGGGCGTATACAGCCGTTTTTCGGTGGAGGATGCACGCACGGTGTGGCCCGAAGAGAACATGCTTGACATTCCATTGAGCGTGTTTACCGACTTGAAGAAGGCGCGCAACACGGCCAAATCACAAGGACTTGCCTCATATAACACCGTTTATACGGCCTACGACGAGGACAAGCCGAACAACAAAATCAGCATTGTGGGCAACCCGACGCTCGGCGAAGTGAAGACGATGATGATTGGAGTGCGCAACCTTTCGGGCGACATCAAGTCGGGCGAGGTGTGGGTCAACGAGTTGAGGCTCAAGGAGTATAACAACAAGGGAGGCTGGGCTGCGCAGGGCGCGCTCAACATCCAGCTGTCAGACATCGGCTCGCTGAACGCTACGGGAAAGATTGTGACCGACGGTTTCGGCGGCATAGAGGAAGGCGTGTCGGAGCGTTCGCAGGACGATTACAAGACTTACAGCTTCACGGCGAACGTCGAGCTTGGACGCTTCTTCCCCGAGAAGGCAAAGGTTACGGCACCGCTTTATTATTCGATAACCAAGGAGGAGACGCGGCCCAAGTACAATCCGCTCGACACCGACATGCTTCTTGACGAGTCGCTCGACGCAATCGGCAACAAGCATGAGCGCGACTCGGTCGAGCGCATAGCAGTGACGAAGACCACAAACACCAACTTCTCGCTGTCGAACGTGCGTGTGGGAATACAGACGAAGCGCCATCCCATGCCCTACGACCCTGCCAACTTCTCGTTCAGCTACAGCCACAGCCACAGCTATTCGAGCGGAGAAACAACCGTATATGAGAAGGAAGACAACTGGCGCGGAGCGTTGAACTACAGCTATACGCCCGTGTACAAGCCTTTCGAACCGTTCAAGAAGCTCATCAAGAGCAAGAGTAAGTGGTATGACATATTCAAGCGTTTCGGCCTTAACTGGCTGCCGCAGAATGTTACGTTCGACACGGAGATGACGCGCAACTACTACGAGTTGCAGGAGCGCGACATGGAAAGCACCGAAGGAAACATGCTTCCGCTGACGTTCAGCGAGCAGTTCCTGTGGAACAGGGCGTTCTCGCTGCGCTGGGACTTGACGCAGAACCTGCACCTCGACTTCAGCAGCGCGACCAACGCGGAGATAGAAGAGCCGTACACTCCGGTGAACAAAGACCTTTATCCCGACCAGTACTCGGCGTGGAAAGACTCCGTATGGACGAGCATAAAGGATTTCGGAAGGCCGCTGGACTACAACCAGACGTTCAACGCCTCGTACCGCCTGCCGCTCAACCTCGTGCCGATTTTCGACTGGATTAACGCCGACGGAACTTACAACTCGACTTACAACTGGACTCGCGGCTCGGAGCTTGAGGACGGAACGTCGCTCGGCCATTCGGTGACGATGAACCGCACGTACAACATCAACGGCACGTTCAACCTTGAGAAGCTGTACAACCATGTGCCGTTCCTCAAGAAAACCAACGACCGCTTCAACAAGACGGCGCGCTCGTCGCGCGCCTTGGACCGCCGCCAGCGCAACCAGCGGAATGCCAGGAACGCAAAGAACGCAGGCAAGGACGGCAAGGATAACGACAAGGAAAAGAAGGAACTTCCCAAGAACAATCTCTGCTTTTAGAATCAGCTTGTGCTCCGTCCCGACACTACGCTCGTCATATCGCACGGCAAGAAGAGCAAGCGCCTGATTGTGAACGCGAAGACCAAGGACGGCAGGGTGTTCCGCCTGAAGTACAAGAAGCTTGACAACAACCGCATACGCATCGTAAACAAGGTTGACACCCCTACCACACTGAAGCTTACCGTTACGCCGAAAGCCCCGCTGGACGAGAACAAGTGGTACAAGGCGGCGCAGTGCGTGGCGCGCGGACTGATGCTTGTGCGCAACGTAAGCTTCTCATACCGCAACCAGTACAGCATGTACCTGCCCGGCTTCATGCCAGAGGTAGGCGACGTGTTCGGCCAGCGCAGCGGCGGAACAATGGCTCCGGGGCTTGACTTCGCGTTCGGTTTCGTAGGCGACGACTACATCGACAAGGCCGCCGACCGCGGCTGGCTGCTCATGGCTGACAGCGTTGCCACGCCGGCGACGACCAGCCTTACCGAGGACTTGCAGCTGCGCATGACGCTCGAACCGGTAAAGAACCTGAAGATTGACCTCAACGCCAGCCGCACCGAAACGAAGTCGAAGAGCATACAATACATGTATCAGGGCAGCCCGACGACGCAGAGCGGCACGCTGACCATGACCACTATAAGCCTCGGCAGCGCGTTCGAGGGCATGGGCGACGCCACAAACGGCTACCACTCGGCCACGTTCGAGAAGTTCTGCAAGTCGCTCGACAAGTTCCAGCAGCGTGTCGAGGCGCGCTATGCCAATGCCACGTATCCTGACGGAACGTTGTTCGCAGGGCAGAAGTTCGACCCGGCCAACGGCACTGTGAGCAAGTACAGCGCCGACGTCATGGTGCCGGCGTTCCTCTCGGCCTACACCTCCATGGGCGGCTCGTCGCTCTCGATATTCCCCACGTTGTCGCGCCTGCTGCCCAACTGGACGCTGCGTTACAGCGGACTGGTGCAGCTGCCGTGGTTCCGCGACGTGTTCAAGAGCTTCAACATCAACCACTCTTACAAGAGCATCTACGCCGTAGGCTCGTACAGCTCGTACTCAACCTTCATGGAATACATGAACGGACTCGGCTTCGTAACCGACGCAACGACGGGCAACCCCACGCCGAGCAGCATGTTCAACGTAAGCACCGTGAGCATCAACGAGTCGTTCTCTCCGCTTTTCGGCGTAGACATGACCTTCAACAACAACCTTACCTGCAAGGTGGAGTACCGCAAGACGCGCGTGCTGAGCCTCAGCATGACGAGCGTGCAGATTAACGAAGCCATAAGCAACGACTGGGTGGTGGGCATGAGCTATAAAATCAACAACTTCAAGCTCTTCGGCGGACGGCGCCGCCGCCGCGCCGCGTCGTCGGGCAGGAACAGGGACAACAACAGCGCGTCGTCAACATCGTCGTCGCGCAGCAGCGGTTTCAATACCGACCTGAACCTTCGCCTCGACCTGTCTTACCGCAAGCAGGCGTCAATCTGCCGCGACATAGCCTCCATGACAAGCTCCGCCAGCAGCGGCAACACGGCCTTCAGGCTGTCGTTCTCGGCCGACTACACGCTCTCGCGGCTGCTTACCATGAGCTTCTATTACGACCGTCAGACAAACACTCCGCTGCTCTCGTCGAACAGTTATCCTACGACGACGCAGGACTTCGGCCTTAGCCTCAAGTTCTCGCTTACCCGTTGACGCGGCGTTTTGCGCCTTCCGCCATTGCGGAGGGCGCAAAAACAGTAATCAAACAGGCCCTTTTCAGTTTCATTGCAGCATGCGCTTTGCGGCGCGGATGATAATCATTAACCTAACCGCCGCGTTTGCTTACGATGTGAAATGCCGTCTTTTGCACGGTAAAAGGTCGTCTTCCGCACTGTAAAAGGCCGTCTTTTGCATTGCAGGAGACGGCCTTTTGCAACACGCCGTATGCCATTCCGCACAGCCGTTAGCCGCGGCCTGTACCGTAGTCGTCATATCCTATTTGGACAGAAAGATGTGAAAAATTGCACATGTAACTAAAAAATATCCGATTTTTTGCCGTATTGTAATTTTAATTTTATTACTTTGTTGACATAAATGCAATATTTATTGTAATATGTGACTGTTTAACTTAAAGACTGTAATTATGGATGTCAACATGACTGTTATCGGAGAACATGCCGGCCTTGTGTGGCGCACGCTGGAAAACCGGCATCTTTCGTGGGACGAACTTCTTAGCGCCACCGGCCTTAAGCCTGTCGAGCTTGCACTGGCTGTTGGCTGGCTGGCGCGCGAGGACAAAATAGCCTTGTCCCAGGACGGCGAAACCATGTTCCTCGAAGTTTACCAAGAGCATTATTATTGACCCCGGGCCGGCCTGCCGGCCATGCCCGCCCCTCTCAGCTCCGGGCGGCATCCCGTCGCAAGGATGCCGCCCGGAACCGTCTGCAAGGCCGTATTCAGCCCTTCCGCCATGCCTCGGCCGCCTCCAGACGGAGCCGCGCCAGGCTTGTAATTGAAAATAAACACTCGTTTTTCCCACATTTATTTTGCAGTTCACTCTACTTGCACTATCTTTGCAACGGAAACAAGATGTGCAACCATTAATGGACGAAATTTTAATAATACTGCTATTGATAGTGTTCAACGGCATATTTGCCATGTCTGAAATAGCGGTAATTCAAGCAAGAAAAACAACTTTATCCAACGACGAGAAGAAGGGCAGCAGGGGGGCCAGGACGGCTCTTCGCCTGGCCAACGACCCCGACCGCTTCCTTTCCACGGTGCAGATAGGTATTACCCTTATAGGCATTCTGACTGGTATTTATTCCGGAGCGTCCCTCTCCGGACGGTTTTCCGACGTGTTCGAAAGCTTTGGCATGCCCGAGCGTTGGGCCTATCCGCTGGCGCAGGGGCTGATAGTCATCATCGTGACCTACCTTACCATAGTGTTCGGCGAGCTTGTGCCAAAGCGCATAGGCATGAGTGTGGCCGAGCGGGTGTCGAAGGTCATAGCCCGGCCGATGTACATATTGTCGGTCATAGCAAGCCCTTTCGTGTGGATTTTGTCCAAGAGCACCGAAGCAATGGTTAACCTCCTCGGCGTGAAGGACGCCGAGACCAAGGTCACCGAAGAGGACATAAAGTCGATAGTCCAGGAAGGCAAGGAGGACGGCGAAGTGCAGGAAGTGGAGCAGGACATCGTCGAGCGCGTGTTCATGCTCGGCGACCTGACCGTTGACTCCATAATGACCCACCGCTCTGACGTGGTGACTCTCGACGTCAGCATGACCAAGGACGAAATCAAGCAGGTGCTCAACGATAACCTGTACGAGGCTTATCCGCTCATCGACCGCGGCATTGACAACATCCTCGGAGTAGTGCTCTTGAAGGATTTGCTCTTCCGCCTCGACGGCGATACGCCCGACCTGAAGGCTCTCATGCACCCGGCTGTCTACTTCTACGAGAACATGAGCGTTTACAAAGCCCTCGAACAGATGAAGGAAAAGCGCCTTACGCAGGCGTTTATCTGCGACGAGTTCGGCAGCTTCCAGGGCATTGTCACGCTGCGCGACATCCTCGAAGGCCTTGTCGGCACTATCGACGAGGTGGCCGAAGACCCTGAAATCGTAAAGCGCGAAGGCTCGGAAAGCTGGCTTGTCGACGGCCAGTGCTCGTTCTACGACTTCCTTTCATACTTCGACAAGGAAGACCTTTACGACAACGAACAGCAAGACTACAACACCCTGGCCGGGCTTATCATCGAGCAGCTTAAGCACATACCGCAGGCCGGCGAACGCACGGAGTGGAACTGCTTTAACTTCGAAATCGTCGACATGGACGGCGTGCGCATCGACAAGGTGCTCGTAACGATGAAGGAAGAAAGCAAGGAATAGTTAAGGATTAACAGCCGATAATTAAGAAAACTACCCTTGCTGCTTATCCGGCAAAGGTAATTTTCTTAATCGGTTTGCCGCAGACTTACGGTTCTTAACTTTTGATTTTTAATCCAATAAGTTCTTATTTATTAACTAACAAAATTCTATGGAAATACAAAACGCACAAGATTTTCAAGCCTTGTCGATAGCAAGGCTTATCATGCAGGCCATGAATTACGACTGCTGCCGTTACTTCACAGGGCCTGACCATACGCTTGACGACTTCGAGCGTGTGATGACATCGTTGGTATTATCAGACAAGTCACAATACAGTTATTTGAATACTCTCGTCGCCATCGACGAGGACGGCGGCCTGTGCGGTGCCTGCGTGTCATACGATGGGGCGCGTCTGCACGAGCTGCGCAAGGCTTTTGTCGATGCCGCAAAGGAGAATTTCGGGCGCGACTTCAGTTCTATGCCCGACGAGACGCAGGCCGGCGAGCTGTACATCGACAGCATAGCGGTGCCGGAGAACTGCCGTGGCAAGGGCATAGCTACGGCCTTGCTCAAGGCCACCGTCGACAAGGCGCGCGACATGGGGCTGCCAGCCGCAGGCCTGCTTGTTGACACCGGCAACCCGAAGGCCGAAAAACTGTATGCCCGTCTGGGCTTCAAGACCGTAGGAGACGCCTCTTGGGGCGGCCACGCAATGAAGCACATGCAGTATATATTTAAGTAGTTAAAGAAGTTAAAGAAGTTATCGCTCACTGCGTTCGCTAAGAAGTTAAAGCCATTACCTTTGCCAATGAAACTATTGCAAACAAGGGAATACATGGCGCAAGCCAAATTATTCATTGTTCATTATTAATTCCTCATTAACAAAGGTAATGGCTTTAACTTCTTAGCGAACGCAGTGAGCGATAACTTCTTTAACTACTTTAACTCCTCATCCTCAAAAACATACGGGGGCGTAGTGCTTGATGCGTTACGCCCCCGTATGTTTTTGAGGATGCTCACAGCCCTATAACCGCTTTCTCAACCCAGTAAGCCAGTATGCCGGCGATGTAGCCTATGAAGGCAATCCACGATATGCGCTTCATGTACCAGCCGAAGGTTATCTTCTCCAGACCCATCACCACGACACCGGCGGCCGAGCCGATGATGAGCATCGAGCCGCCGACGCCGGCGCAATAGGCCAGCAGTTGCCAGAATATTCCGTCCTGAGCCATGTCGCCGACGGCGGCCATCGGATACATGCCCATGCACCCGGCAACGAGCGGAACGTTGTCAACGATGCTCGACAGCACGCCGATGAGTCCCGTCACGAGGTAGTGGTTGCCGTCGAACACGTCATTGAGTCCCTCGCCGAGAGCGGCCAGCACGCCTATTTCCTGCAAGCAGGCAACGGCCATGAGAATGCCGAGGAAGAAGAGGATTGTGCCCATGTCGATGCGCGATATTATGTTGGTGATGCGCTTCTGCATGCCGCTGTTGTCCTCATTGGCGTGGCGGTAAAACAGCTCCGTTGCCGTCCAGAGCACTCCGAGTACAAGGAGTATACCCACGAACGGGGGCAGATGGGTTATTGACTTGAATATGGGGACGAATATCAGGCCGCCTACGCCGAGCCAGAACACTGCCTTGCGCTGGCCGTCGGTGAAGTCGTTGTGTACCGTCTCCGTGCCGAGTTCGGCCGTTTCGGCCATCTTTCCTTTCAGTGATAGCGACAGTATGTAGGCCGGTATGGCTACAGATACGAGCGAGGGGATGAACAGTTCCTTGATGACGCCTGCCGCGGTGATGAGGCTCTTGTTCCAAAGCATGATTGTGGTAACGTCGCCTATGGGCGAGAAAGCTCCTCCCGAGTTGGCCGCTATGATTACGAGCGAGGCGTAGACGAGGCGGTCTTTGCGGTCGCTTATCAGTTTGCGCAGTATCATAACCATGACGATGGCCGTAGTCATGTTGTCGAGTATGGCCGAGAGGAAGAACGTCAGGATGGTTATTCGCCACAGAAGGGCCTTCTTGCTCTTGGTCTTCATCATGTCGCGCACGAAGTTGAAGCCTCCGTTCTGGTCTACAACCTCCACGATTGTCATCGCTCCCATGAGGAAGAACAGCGTGGTGGCGGTGCTGCCGAGATGGCCTTCGATTACCGAGCCGGCGTATGCCGCTATGCCGTCGGCGGTGATGTCAGCCGGGAAGTTGCCCGGGTCGAACATGTAGAGAGTCCAGCACGCCACAAGCATAAGCAGCGCCACGGCGGCCTTGTTCACCTTGGTGAGCGTCTCCAAGGCGATGCACAGGTATCCGATGATGAATACCACAACGATAGTTAATGTTAAAGTTGACATTTAAGTTTGTTTTTAAGATTAGTAAATTGCAATATACAGTTTGCAAAATTAATGATAAATATTGAATGTAAATGTGTCAACCATTATTTTAACAACATTTATATGTACATCGTCTCCTTGCCGCACGTTTTGCAAGAGGTCGTCTTTTGCATTGCAAAAGGTGCTCTTTTAGCGTGTAAAACGTGGCCTTTTGCAAGGTAAAAGACGACCTTTTGGAAAGGCGTTGACAGTCAGAGGGTTACAAGGCGGATAATGACTAAGGCCGTATTTGTTGTTTTTTACCGCCCGAAAGTTGCAGGAACGGCCTTAAAACAGTATATTTGCAATGCTTCTGCGGCGGTTGCCGGAATGCACGGCGCAGGAGCCTGACTGATTAAATTGACGGTTGTGATGAAGATATTTTGTTTTTTCCGGGGCATGCTGTTGCCCCTGCTGTTGCTCGCCGGACTGTTTTCGGCGTGTACGGTTGGCGGCGATGACGACCCTGATTATAATGAAAGGCTGTTGCAAAGGGGCGAGGTTGCGCCTGACTTTACGATAATCACCGATGAATATCCTGACGGCATTGCGCTCGCCGGGCTGCGCGGCAGCTACGTGCTGATAGAGTTTTGGCGTTCGACCTGCGGCGACTGCCGCGACGTTACGCCCGACATGAAGCGCATTTACGGCACATACGCGCCGCGCGGACTTGTGGTTGTGGGAGTTTCTTTCGACCAGAACGAGGACGAGTGGCGCGCATACATCGAGGAAAACGGACTCGGATGGATGCAGCACCGCGAACAACGGACGGCAAGCGAAAGCCCTGTAGGCACGGCATATCACATCAGCTGGACGCCTACATTCTACCTTGTCGACCCGCAGGGGCGCATCGACCTGGCGACAATCTATATTGACGACGTTGATAAAAGGCTTGAGGAAACGGAAGGGTTGAGTGAAGAATGAAGAACGAAGAGTGAAGAATTAAATTGCATAATACCTGTTATTGCATTTGAATTCTTCACTCTTCGTTCTTCACTCTTCACTTAAACAGTCGGAAAGTTTTTCCGTAATTAAGCATCCGCCATATCCATTCCAACGGCCCGAACTGGCAGCAGGCGAGCCAAAGGCGGCTGAACAGCATCTGGAAAAGGAACACGCAGAGGGCTATCGCTTCGGTGGTTGACAGGCCGACGCTTGCCCCGAGGGCGAAGCCTGTGCCGTAAAAGAGCAGCATTCCGATGACCGACTGGCCGATATAGTTGGTCAGAGCCATCCTGCCCGGTGCCGCCAGCCACCGCCACAATGCTCCGTCATTGCTCTTGAGGAACAGCAGGCACAGCCCGGCCATGTATGCGAAGCCGAGCGGATAGGCGCTTACGAGGTACAGCAAGGAGTGGCCTGTCAGGCCGAAAGGATGGCCGTTGACGGCACTGTAGGCGTAAACTACCGACAGCGGAAGGCCGACTGTAAAGCCGATGAGCGACACGCGGCGCAGCAACGGGCGGTGGGCGGTAAGGTCGGCGTAGAGCTTCCGCCGCCCGATATAAAAGCCGATGATGAACAGTCCCATAACCTTGAAGTAGCGGTTGCCGTCCACAAACTCCTGCACCCGTACCAATGCGCCCTGCACGAGGAACTGAAACACCTCTTTATATGTGCCGGCATCGCGCAGCCAATAGCCGAAGTTCTCTTCCGTTATGCCGTACATCCGGCAGTAATGCCACTGCGCGCGCACCGCCGGAGCCGACAGGCTGACGCCCGAAAGTCCGCAAAAAGTATCGACAACGACCGGCAACAGCAGGAAGAACGCTGCCCAGCGGAGCAGCGAGCGGTCGCTTGCGTGCCTGAAAAGGGGCAGCGCCATACCCATAAGGGCGTACAACATGAGTATGTCTCCGCTCCAGATGAACATCAGATGGACGAAGCCTATGAGCATAAGTATGGCCATGCGGTGGTAAAACAGGCGGAAACCTGCTACGCCCTTGGCCTGCGCATGGCTTATGATTATTGAGAAGCCGATGCCGAAAAGCAGCGAGAACAGGGTGTAAAACTTGCCGTCAACGAAGACGTATTGCAAGAACTTGACCGCGCGGTCGATGCCTGCCGTGGGCATGGCGGCGGCCGCTTCGTCGGGCTGGAACGTGTAAAGGGAAAACTCCGGATAGTTGGCAAGGATGATGCCGATAAGCGCAAAACCCCTCAAAGCGTCCAGAATGACGTAACGCTCGGAAGGTTTTACGGGCGAGAGGTTGTTTTTGTTCATTTCTTTCTTTTGTTGACGCTCATCACACTGAGCAGTATTACGGCCAGTCCGGCCATCTGCACCGCCGTAACTTCTTCTCCGCCGATGCCCGCTCCGATGGCTACGGCCACCACGGGGTTGACGTATGCGTGGGTAGCCACTTCCGTTGCAGGGCGCACTTTGAGCAGCCATACGTAGGCGGTGTAGGCCATCAGCGAGCCGAACGTTATCAGGTAAGCCAGCGAGAGCCATGTAGTTGTTGACACGGAGCGCACGTCTACCTCGGCGAAACCTCCCGTCATGCAGGCGCAAAGGGTGAAAACCGCTCCGGCGGAAACCATCTGCCACGCCGCTCCGGCCAGTCCGCCGCTGTCTTCTTCGGCAGAACACCGGTACTTGGAGTACAGCGTTCCGCACGCCCATGATATGCATCCGCCCACTAAAAGCAGCACTCCGTACTCGGCGTTTGCGCCCGTCCGTCCGTCGGCAAGCAGTTGCTCGACGTACAAAAGGCCGACACCCACCACGCCGAACGCCACTCCCATGACCGTTGAAAGGCTCTTGAAGTTGTGCCGCCACATTGGAACGTCGAGCAGCATAATCCACACTGCCGTCGAGGAAGCTATGATTGCGACGAGGCTGCTGCTTACAAACCGCTGTGCGAACATGATTACCGCCTGGTCGACAAACAGCAGGATGATGCCACTAACGGCAGACTTCAATATGAGTTTGGGCTTGAACAGCCGTTCGCCTCGCAGCCTGCAAAGCGCCAGGAGCAGTCCTCCGGCCGTAATGAAGCGTGCCGCACCGAGTACAAACGGCGGCATGTCGCGCAGGCAGACACCTATGAAATAATAGGTGGAACCCCACACAACGTAGATTAGGAAGTAGGCGATGACTACCTGCATGTAAGCTGTTTAATTAAGAATTAAGAGTTAAGAATTAAGAAAAATACCATTACTCGATTGACAAGGCATTTTTTCTTAATTCTTAACTCTTAATTCTTAATTCCTCGTTTTGATTTCACAGTCGGCCGGAGCCTTGATGTTTTCATCGATGGTTATCGAGCCGATAGAGTCTGCCACGATGCGTCCCGACATGGGGTTCTTGATGTTCGTTATTGCGCCCCGTATGTCGGCGTCGAGCGTTGAGTACTCGAATGCGCGGTCGCAGGCCGCGTCGAAGGTGCAGTTCTCAAGCTTCAGGTCGTGCGCATAGCACAAAGGCTGCTCGCCGGAAATGTGGCAATTGACTAAGCGTAGGTTCTTTGAGTGCCATCCGAGGTACTCTCCGTTAAGCTCGGAGTCGTATATCGTGACGTTCTCCACTTCCCAGAAAGCGTCCTTTGTGGTGATTTTCGCGTTGTGTATCTCCACGTTCTTGACGTATTGGAACACGTACTTGCTGTCGCTCTCAAGGCCGTCAACGCGGATGTCGTTGCTGAACATGAAGGGGTAAGTGCCTCCGTGGAGTTTCAGGTTTTTGACGTTTATGCGGTTGCAACGCCAGAACACCTCGTCGGCATCGTTCATTTCAACGTTCTCAATGTCGATGTCGTTCATTTCGCGGAACATCTTTGGCGCGTCGATTATGGTGTCCTGCATCTTCAGGTGGTCGCAATACCACAGGGCGGAACGGCCTCCCACGGCGAAGTAACAGTCCTTTATGGTGAAGCCGTGGACGTGCCAGAAGGGGTAGTTGCCCTCGAAGCGGCAGTTTGTTGCAACGATGTTGCTGCACTCCTTGATGGCGGATTCGCCCTCGCGGATGGTCACATTGTCGATGTGAAGGTCGTGCGAAGCGAAGAGCGGACGCTCTCCGCCAAACTCTGTGTTAGCTATCAGTTTCATATCTTTTTGCCTTTTATTTTGTTTTCTGCGGCAAAATTACACAAAAACGGTGACAAACCGTGTACATTATTTACGGATAAAACAACCAACCTTACGGTTGAATGAAAAATAAATAATGAAGGAATGAATAATGAAGAATGAAAAATGAATAATCCAAATGACTTTGCAGGTATTGGATTGTTCATTTTTCATTCTTCATTATTCATTCCTTCACTATTCGTTTTTCACTATTCCACCACTGCGTTTCCTATACATCCGTTGGGCATCTGCACGTGTATGAGTGCGCAAACGGTGGCTGCGATGTCGTTGATTGTTGTCGGGCGGTTGGTTGAACCGGGCTTGATGTTCCATCCCATGAGCAGGAATGGAATGTGGGAGTCATACGGGTTCCATACGCCGTGCGTCGTTCCGCGGTCGATGGGGCCTTCGCCTACCTCGTAATGTGCCGGGTTGAGCACCATCTGTATGTCTCCGCTGCGCAGGCGGTGATAGCCGTTGATGATGCGTTCCTTGATTACAGAGGGCAGGGTAGCCGTCGCCGCATGCTCAAGGTCTACCACGTAGGCGTATTGCGGGTCGCGTTTGAGCCATTCGATGGTCTCTTCCTTCACGTCGTCGAAGTCGAGCTGCATCGCGGCAATGGCCTTGTGGTCGAAGAACACCTTGTAGTTGCTTATGCAAGCCACGATGCTTTGGCTTGCGCCGAACTTCTGTTTAAGGTGCGTGTCAAGCTCGCGCGCCACCTTTGTGGCTACGAATCCACCTGCCGGTATGCCGTGTTCCTGAAGCATGAGCACGTTGTTGGCCGCGCCGTGGTCGGCTGTGAGGAAGGCCAGGTACTGCCCTTTGCCCACTTTCTGGTCAAGATATGCGAAGAGGTCGGCCAGCCTTTGGTCCAGGTCAACGAATATTTTTTGTATCTCGGGGCTGTGCGTAGCCACCTCGTGACCCACTTTGTCGGTAACCGAGAAGCTTACCGTGAGCATGTCTGTTATCGAGTCGGCGCCCAGTTGCTCGCCCTCTATGGCGGCTTTCGCCATCTCCTCGGTTATGAGGTTGCCGTATGTAGAGTATGACACTTCGCGCTCGCCGCGTCCGCCGTACTTCTTGTTGAACGCCTTTACCCATCCGGGCAGCTCATTCATGTAGTAAGTGCTGGTAATGAAGTTGCCCGTTGCGTTGTCAATCCAGTATGCGGCGTCGGCCGAATGGCCTGCCGGCAGTATGGCGGCGCGGTCTTTCAGCGACACGCCTATTACCTTTGCGTTGAAAGCCGTGGCTATTTTCAGCTCGTCGCCTATGGTGGTCGAGAGCATGTTGCGCGGCGACATGCGGCCGGCCTTGCCGTCAGTGCCCACGCTGCTTACCGTCGTGTCCTCGCAGCAGTACACCATGCGCCCGTCAAGCATGAAGTCGTTGCCTGCTATGCCGTGTATGGCGGGCACGCTGCCTGTGAAGATCGACGTGTGCCCCACGGCTGTTACGGTGGGCACGTAGTTAATCATCGTGTTCTCGCAGTTGTACCCTTCGGCCATAAGCCGCCTGAAACCGCCGTCGCCGTAGAGGTTGTAGTAACGGTAAAGGTAGTCCCAGCGCATCTGGTCAACCACTATGCCAACCACCAGCTTCGGCCTGTCCGCGCCGGCGGCGGTGCCTCTTGTGCATCCGAGGCCCGTCAGTGTGAGGGCCGCCAAGAGGACTTTCGCAATCAATAAGTTTCTTTTCATGTCAGTCGTTGATTGTAATCTGTGTTGCAAAAATACGTGTTTTCGGCGAGAAAGTGAAATTTAAAATGGCGTCGGACGAAATCTTAACGGAATATTAAAACGGCGTTCGCACCGCCGTAAATGGCGTGCTGTGGGCGCAGTGCCTGGCCGCCGTTGTAACATGTTGACGCTCAACGTGTTGCAAAAGGCCGTCTTTCGCATTGCAAAAGACGGCCTTTTAGCGTGTAAAACATGACCTTTTGGAAGGCAAAAGGCCGTCAACGGCATGGATGCCGGTCAGCCGTTACTGCGCCAACCACTGCGTCATGCGGTCGGGATAGTTTGTTATTATGGCGTCAACGCCTGCCTCTTTCATCTTTACCGCTTCGTCTTCGGTGTCAACGGTGTACGGTATTACGCGCATGCCGTCGGCCTTGGCCTTTTCAACGAATTCCGCATTTATCATGGGGAAGTCGGGGCTTATGGCGTAGGGAGTGAAGCCGAGGCGGCGCATGGCCTCGTCATAGCTGCCCACCGACTTGTCAACGAGGTACAGCAGGCGTATGTTCGGCCAACGCTTGTGCACGTATTTCAGTGTGCGCACGTCGAAGCTCTGCAGCAGCAGGCGCGAGCCGAGGCTGCGCGAGGCCAGTGCGCGCACGCAAAGGTCGGTGAATGTCTTGTAGTCGGGCGACAGAGTGCCGTCCTTCTTCTCGGCAGACTTGATTTCGATGGTGTACTTCACCGGCGGCAGGTTGTGCCTGTGGCAGTACGCCTCAACGGAGTCAATCAGCTCGGTTGCGAGCGGAATGTGCTGCGCCACGTTCTTGCGGCCGGGGAATTTCTTGTCGGCCTTGTCGCCTATTGTGAGCTTTGCCAGTTCGGCATACGTGTTGGCGTAGAGCGGATATTGCTTTTCGTAGCCCTTGAGGTAGGGGTCGTGCGACACCACTACAAGGCTGTCTTTTGTCACATGCAGGTCGAACTCGAGGTCGCCGATGCCTATGTTGACTGCGTTGAGCATTGCCGCAATGGTGTTTTCGGGGTAAAGCCCGGCTCCGCCGCGGTGGGCTATGACGGCTATTTCAGGTCTTGTCACCGCTGAATACTGCTCGCCGAAGCGGTTGGTGAACACTACCTTGATTTCCTTGTAGCTTCCCTGGGGCTTGCAGCGGAAAAGGTGCGGCGTCTCGGAGTCGCTCTTGCGCTTGGCGTAGCGCGAGTTGTAGCCCTCGTCTACGTCGGTAAAACGCTCCATTGCGCCCATCGCGCGCCCGTCCTGATACCACTCTACGCGGCATGCCGGGTCATAGTCCCACACGTTGGCTACGACATAATCCCTTTGCGACGAGAACTCTCCAAGTCCGTAAACGGTGAGCTGGTGGCTCATGGGATAGCCTGTTGACTTGTAGTGCCACGTCAGGTCGTCGCCGTTCACGTCAACAACCAAGTAGCCGTTGGGCGCGCCGCAGCGGTTAATCCATCCCGTCCACCACGCTCCGCAGGCAGCTCCGATGTTGTGCTGGTAAAGGTTCTCGTTCACCACCACGTTCTGGTAGAAGTGCGTGTGGCCGCAGAATACGTGTACGCGGTAGCCCTCCAAAGCCTTTTCCAGCTGCTTTGCGTTGCGTATGTTGCCGTCGCCGCCCTCGACGTTCCAGCCTGCGGCGTGCATGTTAAGCAGCACGAGCGAGCCTTTGGGCACGTAGCTCAAGTCTTTTTCGAGCCAGGCTATCTGCTGGTCGGTTATGTTCTCCTGATATTTCTTGCCGCCGGCGTAGTCGATGCTCTTCATCGTAATGACGTGCGCTTTGCCGATGTTGAACGAGTAGTCGGTAGGCCCGAAATGCCTGTTATACTCCATTTCGCCGTACACGGGGGTGCCGAGGCGCATGTTGTGAAGGTCTTGCCAGCGCTTGTCGAAGTCGTGGTTGCCTATGCACTGGAACATCGTCATGCCCGTGTTTTCTACCGACTGGATGTAGTCTTTGTACAGGGGCATGTTGTCAAATACAAGGTCGCCGAGCGCGACTCCCACCACTTCGCGGCTCCGCCGCAGCGAGTCAACCGTGCCGCGGATGTCTCTCATGGCCTCGCTGCGCCAGCGTTCCATGTCACGCTGCGTGCGTACCTGCGGGTCGGAGATGGCTATGTAGTAGAAGTTCTCGTCCACTTTGGCGCGCTTTTCGAGCACGAAGTCGCAGCCGTCAGAACCCACTGCCTTGCCTACCGGGATGTAGAAGCCGGCCGCTATGCCGTCGCTTTCAGGCAGGCAGTAGGCCGCCGGGGTGGATATGCTTATGTATTTGCTCACTACGGTGTCGGTGCGCAGCGTCCAGCGTCCGGCTCCGTCGGTCTGCGTGAAGTTCACACCGTCGTTCACCACGACGCCTTCAACGCCACGTCCGGCGGTGTCTTTCACCGTGCCTGAGACGTTGAAAACCGTCTCCTGGGCCACTCCGCTGCCCATGAACACTGTGCTCATGAGCAGCGCCAGCAGTGCTTTCATCTTCATGTTGCCGATAGTATTCATCTTACAAGCTCAACCTTTTCAAACAGTCTGATAACGTCTTCGCCGTTCTTGGCCGCCTTGGCGGCGTCTTCAAACTTCTCCGTGCCGTCCTCGAAGCAGATTACATTGGCGCAGTCGAGAATGTGCGACATTGTCTCCACAGCCTCGTCGCGCGTCATGAGGTTCTTCTTCAATGCTTTCTTGACATACTTGTTGGCGCGCTGTACGGCGTTGTAAACCGACGGCTTTACAAATTCGTAGCCGGAGTTTGACAGTCCGACGCTGACCGAATACTCGTGCCTGTAGTTGGCGATAAACGTATTCCATTTTTCTGAAACGTTGCCACCGAGATAGTGCTCTTCCTCGAACGCCGTCTTGGCAACAGGTATGTCGCCGTATGTGCGGAACGTGTATTCAACTGCGGGCTTGCTCTCCGGCGCAGACGCAGGCGCCGTGTTGGTTACCGGGACTATGTCCTTGTTTGAGGCCATCGCCATGTCTTGTGCGCATGCAAGTGTCGATACGCACAGTGCAACTGCTAAAAACATCTTTTTCATCTTAACATCCTTTCTTTTTGTATGTGTCATTTCTGCCATATGAGTTTTATGTAAAAGTCGTCTCCGCCCATCGATTCCTTGGCCGCGTCGTAGTTGGCCTTGTTCGTTCTTTGCAGGATTGACGGGTATTTGAAACGTGTAAGCATCTTCTTCGTGCTGTCAACGCCCGGACCAACGGGGATTTCCGGGTATCCGGTGCGGTTGTGTTCGAACCACTGCTGGTAGTCGCAGAAGAAGAGGGCGTAGAACTTCTGTTCCATGATGCGCTCCAGAGTGCCGTCGTATGCGGTTGCAGGGTTGTCGAAATAGTCAGCCGGAACCGTTGCGCCCCATTGTTCTATTGCTGCTGTCACGGCCTGTTTGTACAGGTCTTCGGCGTCGGCGCTGATGACGCCGCGCTGTGCAAGCTCGGCCTTTATGAAGAGAACCTCAGGGTAGGTCATGAGCTGAAGCTCCATCGGGGCTACAGCAAGGTTGTCCGTATTGGGGTAAGACGCGTTTATGCTCGGCAGCACCTGGTATCCGCTTTCTATTCCGTAGTAATCCTCCACGCCGTTGTTTGTCGCTGTTGTAGCGAATATTGGCAGGCGCGGGTCGTTCCATTCCTTAAGCGTGTTGATAAAGAATTCTGACAATACCTTGTACGACGTGAAGTCGGACGGGCGTGCCAGCGGAGCTTCTTCGGGAGCCACACCGCTTACGGAAACCATTGCCGACTCATCGTTCGACTCGAACACGGGGTATTTCACAGGGTTGTCAATCATCTCTTTCAACTTGTTTGCCGCGTCAAGTCCCGGAACGTCGATGACACGGAGCAACGCCCTCATGCGCAGAGAGTTCGCAAACTTCTTCCAAAGCATTATGCCTTCGGTGTCTTCGTCGGACGTGCAATAGAGCATGTCGCCGGAGCTGTTGAACTGCAGTCCTTTAGATGTGTCGTACAGGCTGTTGGCCTCGTCGAGCATGTCGATGATGTTTGCGTAAACGTCTTGCTGTTTGTCGAATTTCGGCTGGTAAACACCTTCCTCGCCCTTGCAGGCATCCGTGAACGGAATATCACCGAAAGCGTCGGTCAGCAGTTCAAATATCCAGCCCTGCAATGTCAGCGACACAGCCATGTAGTTGTTGTCTTCGGCCTGCTCGCCGTATTTGTACATGGCCTTGGCGTTGGTCAGGTAATAGTAGTAATTCGTCCATGAGCCGTCGCCTGAAGCGTCGGTCGCGTTGTACCAGCCGATGCCCGACGTGGAACTTGTCGACACGCAAATCTGCATCAGTTGGAAAGTCCATGAGTTGTATCTGTTCCAGTTGTATGTAGCCATGCCGTACATTATGGGCTTCATGAAGCTGCCGGCGTTGGCTTCGCTCATGTGTGTGGGGTCGGTGTTCAGCTCGTCGAACGACTCGTGGCATGAAGTGAACAGCAATGCGGGAGCCGCGAGAGCGATTATCGTGTTTCTAATGAGTTTTTTCATCTTGTATTATGTTTGTTAGAATGATACGTTCAGGTTTATTCCGTATGAGCGTGTGCTCGGCAGTGTACCTACTTCAACACCCGTAACCATCGTGCTTCCGTCGAGTGAGACAGTCTCCGGGTCGAACATTGGGTAGTCGGTTATGCACAGGAGGTTGCGTCCGTACACGCCGATGCTTGCTTTTTTGATAAACGTTTTCTTAAGCCATTTCGTCGGGAAGTCGAAGTCAAGGCGCAGCTCGCGCAGCTTGAGGTAGGATGCGTCGAACGAGTTTGTCTCGACGTTGGCTATACGATATGTCTCCTTGTTGTATTTCTCGACCGTCGTAATGATGTCGTTCGGCCTGTAGGTGCCGTCACCGTTGTCGATGACTCCCGGTGCAATCATGTACACACCTTCAAGAAGGGTATATCCGGCGTCGGTGATTTTCTGTGCTATTGCAGGGTCGTTGATGTCGAGGTAGAACGGAGTGCCGGGCAGACGGCCGTTCAGGCTCTCGGTGATGTGTCCCTGTTCCATCATCTTGTGGTGAGACTGTGAGTAGATAAGTCCGCCGTACTGTCCGTCCCATGACATCGAGAAGCGCCAGTTCTTGTACTTCAGCGTAGTGTTGAAACCGCCCTTCCAGTCGGCGTAAGCACAGCCGACGTATTCTATCGCGTCGGTACGTTCGGGCAGACCGTCGCTGCCTATGATTACTTGTCCTTCCTCGTTGCGCTTCAGCTTGTAGCCCCAGAGGTCGCCGGTGGTTCCGCCCACTGTTCCGATTATTGACACGTTGCCGCTCACATACGAGCCGATAACCTGCTGTTCGTCGGCTTCCGGTGAGAGTGAAAGTATCTTGTTGTCGTTTTTCGACCAGTTGAGCGTAACGTTCCATTCCCAGTCTTTAGTCTTGACAGGCATTGCATGGAGTACCAGCTCGATACCTTGGTTGCGTACGCATCCCGAATTGATGGTGCCTTTGGTGTAGCCTGTTGTCGGGTCGAACGGCGCGTCGAGAATCTGGTTCTTCGTGCGGTTATAATAGAATGTGGCGTCAAGGCCGATGCGGTTGTTGAACATGCGGAAGTCGAAGCCTGCCTCGTAGTTGTTTGAAATCTCGGGTTTGAAGTCGGCGTTGAATAATGTCTGCGACGTTGTAAGCGAGCCGGCGAACGCGCTTGTCTCGTAATATCCCGATGTCTTGTACGGGTCAGTATCGTTACCTACCTGTGCCCATGACGCGCGTATTTTCAGCAAGCTGATTTCCTTTGGCATCTTTATCCACTCGTTCAGGATGCCGCTTACGCTTACAGAGGGGTAGAAGAACGAGCGGTTGTTTTTCGGAAGTGTTGACGACCAGTCGTTACGTCCCGTGATGTCGAGGAACAGTTTGTTCTTGTATGAGAAGTTGGCGGTGAAGTAAAGGCTGTTCACCTGCTTCTTGTAGATTGTGGTTACCACCTGCGGGTCAGACACTCCGTTGGCCAGGCTGTACACACCGGGTGTGTTGAGTCCTATTACCGCAGCCGACAACATGTCGTAGTAAGAGTACATTATGTTGCCTCCCACGGCGGCGTTGACGCTAAGTCCGTTGGAGAAACTGTTGTGGTAGGTCAGCAATGCGTCGCTGTTGATTTCGTAGTCGATGATGTTCTGCTTCTTGAAATAACCGTTGGGGAACACCCTGTCGCTTATCGGCCTGTGCTGCTCCTGTGCTTGTGCGGAGAGCTGTATGCCGGAGCGAATCATGAAGTCGAAGTGCCTGCTGAGTTGCGCTGTGGCCGAAGCGGTGGATATTACGCTGTGCTTTGTCGACGGGTTTTCCGACTCGTAGAGCACTACATACGGGTTGGGCAGGTATGAGCTGAACGGACGTATCTGCTCAACGTTCTCCTTCCCCTTGTACCACATCGGCTTGAACCAGTCGAGGTTGAAGTTGGGGTTCTGGAAGATGAGGAAGTAAGAGATAGAGTTGCTGTTGTAGCTGAGCGACGGCACGTTGTCAGAGTGACGGTAGGTGTAAGACGTCTTGAAGTTGAGTTTTATGCGCCGTGACAACTGCTGGTTGGCCGATACGGAGGCTGTTATGCGCTCGTAGCCGGTGTTTGGCAGTATCCACTCGTTCTTTGAGTGTGTGAACGACGCGCGCATGCTGCCCCTGTCGGTCTTGCCTGTCAGCGCGACGGAGTTCGTCATGGTGTATCCTGTCTGGAAGAGGCCGGAGTGGTTGTCCCTGTAAGGCACCCACGGAGTAGGCGATGTGCCGCGTCCTTCAAGCTCGGGGTCGTACTGGTAGTAGCTTTGTCCTTCAAAACGCGGGCCGTAGGCGCTGCTCGTGCCCGACGTGCTTGAGTTCCCGTCCTCGGCCGCACCGTATGAGTAGTACAGCTGTCCGGCGTATTCGGTGCCTTCCTTACCTATATATGATGGCAAACCCTGTCCGAATTCATACTGGTAGTCGGGAAAATGTGCGGCCACATCCCATGTGTTGTTGAAGCTGTAGGTTACTCCCCAGCCCTTCTCGGCGTCGGCTCCCGACTTCGTGGTTACCATGATTACTCCGTTGGCGGCACGCGAGCCGTAAAGTGCGGCGGCGCTTGCGCCCTTGAGCACCTGTATGCTTTCTATGTCGTCGGGGTTGAGGTCGGAAAATCCGTTACCGTAGTCTACGGAGTTCTCGCTGTTGTCTCCGGCTCCGTATGACGTTCCGGGGTTGTTCATCGGGCTTGACATCGGCACGCCGTCAACCACGATTAGCGCGTTGTTGCCGTTGGGGTTGAGCGACACGTCGCCTCGAAGGGAAATCCTTGTTGACGACAGTGGGCCGCCGGCTGATATCACGTTGAGTCCGGCAACCTCGCCTTGCAGTGCGAGCGACCAGTTGGACGGCATTGTGCCTGTGATTTTCGAGCCGTCAACTGTCTCGGTGGCGAAGCCAAGGCCCTTCTCCTCGCGCTTGATGCCGAGGGCGGTCACAACCACGTTGCTAAGTTCGATTGTTCCGTCGCCGAGTTTCGTGTTTATCTCGTTTTCCCCATTCCATGCGATTGTTTTCTTCTCGTAGCCCACGTAGTTGAATGTAAGCGAGTCTGTCTTTTCCGGGTTCTTGTTGACGGTCATTGAGTATTTTCCGTCAATGTCGGTGATTACCCCGCTCTGTTTCAAGCTGTTCATCCTTACGGTGACACCGATGAGAGGCTCGCCGGTTTCGCTTGTCACCTTGCCAGTGATGGTGTGGCTTTGGGCGTAAAGCGACGTAGGAAGCAGCAAAGCCGCTCCAGCCGCACAAGTTTTCACAATGTTGTGTAAATAGAACATATAAATACCTTTTTTAAGATTTTGTGCAAAGGTATTTATGTGTTTTTACAGATAAAATGCAAAGATATTAAGACTCTGGAATTAAACGTTAAGAAACTATTACTAAAAACGGTGTATAAGTGTAATAGTTTCTTAACGCATGGTGTCCGTTGCGCCGTCCTTGTGGCGGCTTGACGTTATTTGTATGTGAGCAGAGGCAGCTCTCCGCGCAGCACTCCGAGGGCGTTGTAGGCAAGCGAACCCATCTCGTTCTCGCCCGGTATTGTCACGATGGGCGCGAGATAGTCAATCTGACGCTTCAGTATTGACATGCAGTAGTCGCTGTGGGCTATGCCTCCGGTAAGGATGATGGCTTCCACCTTTCCCGTCATTGCCACGTACATGGCGCCGATTTGCTTGGCTATGGTGTACATCATGGCGTCAATCACCTCGTGGTGAGGCTCTTCGCCGTCCTCGGCCTTGCGGTCGATGGTTATCATGTCGGTCTCGCCGAGCAGTGCGGCCAGCCCTCCCTTGCCGCTTATCATCTGCTTGATTTGCTTCTTTGTGTACTTTCCGCTGAAGCAGACATCTACCAGCTGGCCCGACGGCACGGTGCCGGCGCGCTCCGGTGAGAACGGCCCTTCGCCGTCGAGGGCGTTGTTTACGTCTACCACGCGGCCGTATTCATGCGCCCCTACGGAGATGCCTCCGCCTATATGTGCAACGATGAGGCGCATCTCCTCGTACTTTTTCCCTACCGATGCGGCGTACCTACGTGCCACGGCTTTTTGGTTGAGGGCGTGGAATATTGACTTCCTGTCGATGCCGGGGAAGCCGGTGTAGCGCGCTTCGGGACGCATTTCGTCCACTACCACGGGGTCGGCAATGTAGGCCGGGCATCCGCATTGTCCGGCTATCTCTGCCGCGATAAGCGCTCCGAGGTTGCAGGCGTGCTCGCGTTCGGCGTGCAGCAGGTCGTGCTTCATCAGCTCGTTTACGGCGTATACGCCGCCGGCAAGGGGCTTGGTAAGGCCTCCGCGGCCTATTACCGCGTCGAAGTCGAGCGTTATTCCGGCTTCTTCAAGCCTTTTCATGATGAATTCCTTGCGGTACTCATACTGGTCGCTGATGTGGGCGAATTTGGCCAGTTCGCTCACGTGGTGGTGTGCTCCGGTCATCCAAACGGGCTTCTCGTCCTCGTAGACTGCGATTTTAGTCGACGTGGAACCTGGGTTTATCACTAATATACGCATCTTGTTTAATTCATGATTAATAGTTGACAATTCATAATCACGCCCTTTGGCGTAGACTGGTTGGTTGTGTGTAATTCATAATGTTCAGGTAACAATGGATGCGGTTCATGATTTTTCAATTCATAACCCATAACCGTCAGGCGGCTGTCTCGTCATCCGCTGCGGAGCGGCATAGGCTCCGGCTATGGGTTATGAATTGTTAATCATGGATTAATCAGACGCATGCCATGGCGAGGCTGTAGAATTTCGACTCGCACGAGTCGGCTCTCGAAGCCACTACCACGGGCACTGTGGTGCCGCAGAGCATGCCGGCCGTCTCTGCGCCTGCAAACAGTGTGATGGTTTTGTAGAACACGTTGCCCGACTCGATATTGGGGAACACGAGCACGTCGGCATTGCCTACTACGGGCGACGAGATGCCTTTGATTTGTCCGCTTTCGCGGTCGAGCGCCGTCTTTATGTCCATTGGCCCGTCTACGAGCACGTCGCCGTAGCGTCCTTCGGCGGCGCGCCGCTTCAGCTCTTCATAATATAAAGTGTGGGGAAACTTCTCGTTTACCTTTTCAGTGAAGTTTATCAGGGCCACGCGCGGGCACTGTACGCCTGTCTTGCGGCTGATGCCGGCGGCATAGCCGAGTATGGCGTCAAACTGTTCAAGCGTTGGACGGGGGATTACCGCCGCGTCGGCGAATACCACAAGCTTGCCGTAGGCTGGGATGTGGGTGGCCGTAACGTGGCTCAACACAGTGCCCGGACGCAGCAGTCCGTGCTCCTTGTCGAGCACGGCGTGCAGCAGGTTGTCAGTGTTCAGCGTGCCTTTCATCAGCACGTCCACTGCTCCTTCGCGCGCCAGGGCCACCGCCTTGCGTGCGGCTGTGTCGGTGTCTGGTTCTACGATAACTTCCACATGGCCGGGATGTTGCCCTGCCAGGTTCTTGAAATCAGTCCCACATTCGCCGGCGAACACCAGCGTGAAGTCTACTATGCCTTCCTCAAGGCCGCGCTCGACTACGTATCTCGTGTGGGAGTCGGCCGGGCATGCAAGGGCTACCCGCGTGCGGACGCTTTTACGCGAGAGGAGGCTTACAAGCCCGTCAAAGTCATGTATCGTGTTCATAGTAAATAAGATTTGGCTACAAATGTAGTAAAAGTAATGAAAAGTGCAAAATAAAAAACGATTAATAACTTGTTTTATATGTTTTTGCATGGCGCTGAGTACTTGTCGGCTGTTGTGTCATAAAGATATCATTGGCGACACTGGTAAAGTGTGGCAGCGGTGTTTTGCTGTCATAATGAAACAGGACTTGTGCTTTGTTTTGCAAAAAGAAAGTTTTGATTTGTAACCGTCCGGCATGCCGGGGTTGTCGCCCTGTGTTGCGTAAGGCCGTAATGCGTGTTGTGTAAGGCCGCCTTTCACATTGTGGAAGGTGGCCTTTTGCAATGTAAAAGACCGTCTTTTGTAACATAAAAGGCCGCCTTTTGCTTTATAAGCAAAGACGGCCTGTATGGTTTCAGTTTGTTCTTCGTGCGACCTGACGGCGCGTAAGGTGTAAGCGGAAAGCGTGCTTTGTGTGACGGTTTTTATTTTCTTAGCGTGAAGTCGAAGCGCAGTCCGCCCGTGATGTTGTTGTTCACGCTGATGGTTCCGCCGTGCAGCAGCACCGAGTTTTTCACGATGGCAAGTCCCAGTCCGGTGCCGCCCATCTTCCGGCTGCGCCCCTTGTCTACGCGGTAGAACCGCTCGAACAGTCTTGGCAGGTGCTCGTAGGGAACGCCTATGCCGTTGTCGCTGAACGTGAAGCTCCAGCAGTCGTCCTCCTGCGACGCCGAGAGGGTGATGGTTGTGCCTTCGCCGGCGTAGGCGATGGCGTTGTCCGTAAGGTTGCGGAACACGCTGTACAGCAACGACTGGTTGCCCCTTACGCTCACGCCCTGCGGCAGGCGGTTGTCGAACGTCATCTTGCGCTCCGACATCTGCAGCGCGGTGGCTTTCATAATGTCGGCCACCATGGCGTTGATGTCAACCGTTTCAAAGTCAACCATTTCGGGAGCGTCGTCAAGGCGGTTGAGCGTCGAGATGTCGTGCAGCAGCGAGGCGAGGCGTTGCGACTGGGCGTAGCACCGCTCGAGGAACTGCTGCTTGGTCTTTTCATTGATGTTCGGGGTCTCCAATACGGTTTCGAGATACCCCTGTATGCTGGCCACCGGCGTCTTCAGCTCGTGTGCAATGTTCTGCGTCAGCTGGCGTTTCAGCACGTTCTGCTCTTCCTTTGTGCGCTTCAGCCGCTTGTACATCTTTATTATGCGTTCGGCTATCTCGCCCAGTTCGTCGCCCGAAAAGCCTACAAGGTCTTCCGTGTCGAGGCTTTCGTTGTGGTCGGCGCGGCTGGCGAAAAGGCGCAGCTTGGCGATGTTGTCGCCCAGTCGGCTGACGAAGCGGTAAAGTATGAATACGAGGATGAGCACCGCCACGAGCGTGAACCACAGGTAGTGCTGGTCGGTTTTCAGAACTTCTGCGAGGCTGTTGTCGTAGGGCAGGGCGCTGCGCACCACAAGGTCAAGCTCCGGTACGTATGTCGCCGAGTAGAAGTATGTCTGGTTCATTGTGGAGCTTCGCCTGCTGAAGTCGTGTCCGCTGCCGTTGGTGAACGCCTCGCGCACTTCTTCGCGGTTCTTGTGGCTGTCCATTTTCGCATAGTTCTTGTACAGGTTGTCATATACAACCTGTCCGTTGCGCTTGACAAGCGTCACACGCAGTCCGTGCATGTGGTGTGTCCTGATGTATTGGTCGAGCGCTTTCTCGGAGTGGTCGCCCATGTATTCCAGCGTTTCGGTGAGCCTCGAGTTGTAGTCCTGGAGGCGTGTGTTCAGCGAATTGATTTTGTATTCGCGCTCACGGGTGTGCTGGAAGAGGATGAAAGCAGCTGCAAAGAGGATGAACACTGACAGCACGCTTACGTAAAGACGTGTCCCGACTGATGTTCTGAACATATTTCTTAGGTTGTAAGGTTTTACGGTTATAAGGTTTTACGGTCGTTTTTTATTGGGTTTACGGTTGTACGGTATCGCCTTACAACCTCACAACCGTATAACCGTAAAACCCTGAAAAAACTTTATGCGTCGAAATAATATCCGAAGCCGAGGCGTGTCACGATGCACTTCGAGAACTTGCCTATCTTCTTGCGGAGGCGTGTTATGTTTACGTCTACGGTGCGGTCGAGCACAAGAACGTCTTTCGGCCAGATGCGGTCGATAAGTTCCTGGCGCGAGAATACGCGCCCCTTCTCGTCCAAAAGCAGGTGTAATATCTCGAATTCGGTCTTCGTGAAGGGCACGTCTTCGCCGTCGATGCTCACCGTTTTCTTGTCGAGGTTAAGCTCAAGGCCCTGATAGCGCAGCACGTTCGATTGCTGTTCGCCGTTTTTCTCGGCTGTTCTGCGCAGCACGGCGCGTATCCTTACGAGCACTTCACGTATGGAGAAAGGTTTTGATATGTAGTCGTCCGCGCCGAGGTTGAAGCCGGTCACAGTGTCGTTTTCAGTGTCGCGGGCGGTCAGGAACACCACGGGGATGTCTTTGGTCTCGGGGTCTGCCTTCAGCTTCTTTGCCATTGCGAAGCCCGACATGCCGCCCATCATGACGTCGAGCAACAACAGGTCGAAGCTCTTAATGTCCATTTGCAGGGCTTCTTCGGCAGAGTTCGCCGTCTCTACAGTGTATCCGTCAGTCTCAAGATTGAACTTCAAAATCTCGCACAAGTCCTGCTCGTCGTCGACGACCAATATTCGATAATTGTTGTCCATAAACTTTTTTTGTTTGATTTTTGATGCAAAAGTATCGACAAATGTATTCATACCTGTTACACTGATGTTACAATTAGGTTAAAACAGGCAAATTAAGAATTAAGAGTTAATGATTAAGAAAGGATGCTTTGCGGTTTGTCTGTAATGGTATTTTTCTTAATTAGCTTTATGCTGACCTTCGGTTCTTAACTCTTAATTCTTGATTATTCATTGTCGTCGGGCAGCTTCCGCTTGGGGTTTTCTTTCGCTCCCATCTCCACGAGCTTGCGTGCCGAGGTTACGAAACCCCTGTTTCCGGTCATCGACTTGCGTGCTTCGTCGTATGCTCCCTGTGCCGCTTCGATGTTTTTTCCTATTTTTTCAAACCTTTCAACAAACAGTCCGACGCGCTCCAGCAGTGAGTTTGCAAGGCCGAACACCTGCTCTTGGTTGTCGGCTTGCCGCTGTTGAGTCCATGCTATCTGCAAGAGGCGCAGCAGTGAGAACAGGTTTTGCTCGCCGGTGATGATTACGTTGCGTTCGAAAGCATAGTTCCACAGAGTCGTGTCGGCAGAAACGGCAAGCTGCATGGCCGCCTCCTGCGGCACGAACATTATCACGAAGTCGAGCGTTGTGCCGCCTTCCATCGAGTATTTGCCGTAGCTTTTGGCCGAAAGTTCGTCCACATGGCGGCGCACGCTCTTTACATGCTCGTCCAAATAACGCTTCCGCTCGTCGTCGGTTTCAGCGTTCACGTAGCCTATGAAGGCTGTAAGCGAAGCCTTGGAGTCGATGATTACGTCCTTGTGGTCGGGGTAATGCAGCACCACGTCGGGGCGCATCATGTCGTCGGTGTCGTCGTTTCTGATTACGTGTCCCTTGGAGTCGCGCATCGTGTACTGAACGTCGTACTCCACGCCCTTGGTAAATCCGAACTTGTCGAGCAAATCGTTGAGCTTCATTTCGCCGAAGTCTCCCTGTATTTTCGGTCCCGTCTGCAACGCCTTCGACAGCTTCTCGGCCTCTGCTCCGAGGCTTGTTGTGGTGGCGTGCATCTGCCGCAGCTGTTCGCTTAGCGACGCGGTGCTTCGCGTAAACGACTCGCGGTTGTCGTCCATCGACTTCTTCATCTCGGCCATTACGGCTCTCATCGGCGCCAGTATGGAGTCAATCTGGTTGCGGTTGGTGTTGCCCAGTTCCTCGGAACGTTGCTTCAGCAACCTCTCCGTGGTGGTGTTCAGCTGTTCCTGCATCAGCTTCAGGCGTTCGGCAAACTGCTTGTCGAGCATTGCCGTGCGCTCTTCGCTGTCGCGTTTGTGCCTCCGATCGGCCTCTTCAAGCTGCGTTTCAAACTGTTGTTTGGCCTCGTTCATCCGCCGTTCGTGCTCGTTCTTGCTGTCGTCGAGCTGCCTTGAAAGCATTTCCGCTTCCTTTTGTTTCGCCGAAATATCACTTGCCATGGCCGAAATGCGGTCGGACATTTCCCTGTTTTTCTTCTGACCTATGGTCATAAGTATGATGGTTGCGACAAGTGCGCCGGCTAAAAAGAGCAGTATTGATGTCATTTGTCTATTTAGGAGTTAAGGAAGTTATTGAAATCAGATAAGTAAAGACTGCATGTATGTTATTAAAATCAATAGTGATTTATATTTGACAATGTGACATATATGTGTCGATACCGCCAATGTCTTTTATTAAAGACAACATGCTTTGTCGCAACAAAATTACTAATTATTGGCGATACGTACAAACCTTTGCCTGATAAAACGTAAAAGGCGCTTGCCACATGCGTTGCAAAAGGCCGTCAATCGCCTTGCAAAAGGTGGCCTTTTGCTTTGTAAAAGGCCGTTAATTATAAGGTAAAAGACGTCCTTTTAGAATTGAAAGGGAAAGGTGCGGATTTGCTTGCGGTTATTGAATAAATATCATTGGATTGCGATTGATTATAAGCATTGCTGCTTGTTTTGCTTACGGTTTTCACAGCGTATAAAGTCAGTGATGCTTAAAAAGAAATCCCCTAGCCGTTTGTTGTTGTGCAATGGGCGAGGGGAGGGATGGGGAATAAAGGCTTTTGCTTCTTATTTTAATGTCTGCGTCTTCGGCCAGTTGACAAGGAACAGCCGCTCGGTGGCGCGTGTGAAGGCGGTGTACAGCCAGTGGATGTAGTCCGGAGTGAGCATGTCGTCGGTCATATAGCCTTGGTCTATGTACACGTGCGCCCACTGTCCGCCCTGCGCTTTGTGGCATGTCACGGCGTAGGCGAACTTCACTTGCAGGGCGTTGTAGTACATGTCTTCACGTATCCGCTTCATGCGGTCGGCCTTGAGGGGTATGTCCTGATAGTCTTCTTGTACGGCGTTGAACAGCTGTTCGCTTTGTTGGCGCGTCAGTGCAGGGGCTTCTGACATGAGCGTGTCAAGCAAAACGGTGGCCTTCAGTTCGTAATTGTCGTAGTCGGGGAATTGCAGCCACACGTCGGCGAACTTGAATCCGTACAGCTCCCTGACGTTGCGCACGCGCTGTATGACGGCTCTGTCGCCGTTGGCGATGAACGAAGAGGTGAGTGAAGAGCGGAGAGTGAAAGGTGAAGGGTTCATTTGACTTGTTGGCAAAGAACCTGTATTGCTATTTAATTCTTCACTCTTCACTCTTCGTTCTTCACTCCCTTTCTCCTTCTCCAGCCAGTAATAGTTGTTTTTTACGACAATAAGCATGTCGCCTGTGGTAAGTTCTTCCTCCCGTCCGAGCACCATGTTGCGTATTCCGGCGTTGTAAATGTTGGCGCGCTTGTTACTGCGTGTCACAACCATTGTTTCGTCGATGCCCACTTCGGAGTAGCTGCTGTTAAGCTGTTCTATAAGTTCGTCGCCGGGCACCATGCGTATGTCGGCAAACCCGGAGAACTTTATCAGCGGCAGTTGGGTGACTTCGTCGTGTGTTATCATGCGCCTGATGACCGTCGCGTTGTAAAGAATGCCGGAGCCTTCGGCCTGTCTTAACACTTCGTCAAGGTCGCATTGGTACACCCTCATGCCGTAACCGGCCATGTATTCGGCCGACAGTGCAGGCGACTCTTCAGCACCTACGGGCGGCAGCTGGGCCTTGTCTCCTACGAGCATCATGCGGCAGTTGCGGCCTGAGTAGACAAAAGTCACGAGGTCGTCGAGCAGCCGTCCCGTGCCGAACGACATCGTTTCGCTGCCTCCCCCGTTGGCAATCATCGAGGCTTCGTCGATGATAAACAGCGTGTCTTGCGCCAAGTTGTCGTTCAGGTTGAAGCGGCTGTCCTCGCCGGTAAACGCTTTCTGTCGGTATATGCGGCGGTGTACGGTCAGTGCCGGGCGGCCGGCGTTGAGCGAGAATACCTTGGCAGCGCGCCCGGTCGGCGCGAGCAACACCGTCTTTTGCCGCAGCAGGCTCATTGTTTTTACAAAGGCTGCGGCTAAAGAGGTTTTGCCTGTACCGGCGGAACCGCGCAAAATCATCACAACATGGCTGTCTCTGTCAGTCATGAAGCGGCAGAATGTATCAATTGCAATGGCTTGTTCGTGGGTCGGAGCAAAGCCGAAGGCCTGCCTTATGAGCAAAGCCAGTTCGTCGACAATCATCAGTTTTTAACTTAAAGGTTTGGCCTTACGGATTATTTGGCGTATTTTTGCAACGCATAGGGATGCGCCGGGCTTGATGCAAACTTACTAAAAATAATTGGTATAACGTTTGGCGCATGCTGATAAATTAGTCTTTTTATCTGCGACAGGCACTGTTTTCGATTATGGCCAGATTCAACATGAACTACGTTTTGGGTGCGCTTGCGGCGGCCTTGGCCGTGACGTGCGCGCTCAGCATACACGCTCCGATGCGGTTTGACGACCGGCGTGCGGAGCGTGAGCAGGCAGTGAAGGAGCGGCTTGTCAAGATAAGGTATGCCGAGGAGCGTTACCGTAAGGCCAACGGCGTTTACACTGACGACTTTGGCGAGCTTGTACGCGGCGGATTTCTTGCCGACTCGCTGCAATATATACCGTTTGCCGGAGGAAAGAAGTTCGACATCGCCGTGAACACTCAAACCGGAAAGTCGGGGCGGCAGATACCTTTGATGGAGTGCGGAGCGGAATATGCCGATTATCTTGAAGGCCTTGACGGCAACAGCATCTCCAATCTTATTGAAGAAGCAGAGACCGCCGGACGTTATCCGGGTTTGAAAATAGGAGACTTAACCACACCTAACGACAATGCAGGAAACTGGGAATAGAATATTTCAACATACAGGCAAGGGTGCTGACGGTGCACGTCCGCTTGCCGATAACACAGTGAACAGTCTGTCAACCAAGAAGAGTCCGCGCTTAGTCATACGTGTGGGACGCCACACTCTGTCGTTTTCCGCGCTCTCGTCGGGCACTTCTTCCGGCATAGTGTTCGAGCCGTACACGGTAAGGAGCGGCATATCCATGGCGGCGAACCTTAGGGAAGCCTTCCGCGACATCGACTTGCAGGCAGGCGGATGGCACAGGGCGATGGTGATGGTTGACTCGCCTGTGCTGATGGTTCCTATCGACGAGTACAAGGATTCGCTGAAAGAAGTGTATTATCATCATTCCATCACGGGGCGCACTGCCGAGAGCGTGATGCATGCCGTGCTGCCTTCGCTCAACGCCGTGGCCGTATATTCCATGAACAAGGACTTGAAGCTGGTTGTTGACGACCATTTTGCTGACGTGCGTTTCACCCATGTCTGCACTCCCGTATGGGAGCACCTTTACCGCCGCAGCTTCACCGGCGTAAGGCAGAAGCTGTACGCTTATTTCCACGACAAGAAACTCGATGTGTTCAGTTTCCAGCAAAACCGCTTCAGGTTCACCAACAGTTTCGACACAAACCTTGTGCCCGACGCCGTTTACTTCATGCTGAACGTATGGAAACAGCTGGCCTTTGACAACCGCCGCGACGAGCTTCACCTTGCAGGAGAACTGCCCAACCGCGACGAACTTGTGCAGGAGCTGCGCCAGTTCATACAAAACGTGTACGTGATAAACCCCAAGGCGGAGTTCAACCGCGCTCCAATAACCGAGATAAAAGGGTTGCCATACGACCTGATGACATACTTCTTGAAGAATTAATAAGGGTATTTTCTTAACTCATAACTCTTAATTCTTAACTTTAAAAGGTGCGAATAATAACGGGAATATACAAAGGACGTCACTTTGAAATACCCAAGACGTTCAAGGCGAGGCCGACAACCGACTTCGCCAAGGAAAACATTTTCAACGTGCTTAACGGCTACATCGACCTTGACGGGGCGGTTGCGCTCGACTTGTTTTCGGGCACCGGCAGTATATCGCTTGAACTGCTGTCGCGTGGATGCGCCTCGGTCGTAAGCGTTGAGGCCGACCGCGACCACCACGCATTCATCCGCCAGTGTCTCAAGAAGCTTGGCACTGACAAGTGCATACCACTGCGCGGCGACGTGTTCCGCTTCATTAAGAGCTGTCGTCAGCAGTTCGACTTCATCTTTGCCGACCCTCCTTACGCCCTTCCCGAACTGCCGCAACTGCCTAAGATGATATTGGAGCGCGGAATGCTGAAGCCCGGCGGCATATTCGTTTTCGAGCACGGCAAGCACAACTCGTTCGAGGACGTGCCCGGTTTCATCGAACACCGCGCCTACGGCAGCGTAAACTTCAGCCTATTCCGTCAGCCGGAAGCGACGGAATAGCACAGCCAAGTAAATCAGATAAAGTGTTTTTCATTTTTACTGTCACACTGTCACGGCGTGTCTTAAACCGCTGATTGCCAGTCGGATATGCTGTGACAGTAATTCCGGTTGAATGTCACCGTCTGTCACATCGTTAGCTTTTAATTAACGCAATGCCGTCGGCTTTTAGTTGAATGATAAATGAATAAAATGCAAAACTCCACCTTTCGCCCTGCAAAAGGTGGCATATTACATGCTAAAAGGTGGCCTTTCGCATCGCGAAAGGCCACCTTTTGCAAAACGGCTGTTTACCGTATGTCTTGCTTGCCGTTACAGAGTGTCGGGAAACACCTCGTCGTCGAGTAGCACGCCGTCGCCTGCCGGGGTGTCGTCTGCGCCGAAGCTATTGGCCAAGTACTGGATGCACATTACCACCATGTGCTCCTTTCCCGTGTTGCGCAGTGCGCGTTTGCCTGCCGGAGCGACGCGGACAAGGCTGCCTTCGGCCACCGGAAACACCTTGTCGTCAACGCGGAACTCGCCCTCGCCCTTGATTATCATGTACAGTTCTTCATGCTTCTTGTGGGCGTGCAGGAAAGGACTTTCCTGTCCGGGCCACATCGTCTGCAACGACATTTCCATGCCGGTGGCCTTCAACTCTTCGCCTGTGAATACTTTTCCGTTGATGAACACACCCTCGCCGAGCGGCAAAACATAGTTTTTCAAATCGTCAAACTTGCCAGTGGATATGGCTGTGAAGTTCGTGCCTTCACCTAAAACCTTAAAGTCTTCCATAATGTTTTCTCCTTATTCCTGATGTCTTTACGCCTGCAAAGATAATGCATAAGTAATTGTTATGCAAGAAGTCACCCCGGCGTAATAAGGTTACGCCGGGGTGACTAATGTTGGTTTACAGCGCGTTAGACCGCGGATGTTTTGCAAAGTTTAACTTAATTCGTAATGTATAATACACAATGAGTAATCAAGCTGCGCACCACCAATCTTTTAGGCGTAAGCCCAATTATGCATTGTGCATTATTAATTATGAATTAAATTCACTTGTTGTCGTAAGCGTGCAGCGGATAGTCTATGGTGTAATGAAGGCCGCGGCACTCCTTGCGCTCGATGGCCTGGCGTGTGATGAGATAGCCTACGTTAATCATGTTGCGCAGTTCGCAGATGTCGCGGCTGGCCTTTACGCGCTTGAACAAGGCTTCGGTTTCCTCGTATAGCAGGTCGAGGCGGTCCCAGGCGCGCTTCAGGCGCAGGTCGCTGCGCACTATTCCAACGTAGTTGCTCATTGTTGCGCACACTTCCTTGACGCTTTGCGTGATGAGCACTTTCTCCTCGTTGGTCATCGTTCCTTCGTCGTTCCACTCCGGCACGCGGTCGTTGAACTCGTAGCCGTCAACGTTCGCGAGGCTGTGGCGTGCCGCCGCGTCGGCGTAGACGACGGCTTCTATGAGCGAGTTGCTTGCCAACCGGTTGCCGCCGTGCAGCCCCGTGCACGAGCATTCGCCAATTGCGTAGAGGCGGTGTATGCTGGATTCGCCGTTCAGGTCAACCTTTATGCCGCCGCACATGTAGTGGGCTGCCGGGCGCACGGGTATGTATTCCTTGGTTATGTCAATGCCTATGGAGAGGCACTTTTGGTAGATGTTGGGGAAGTGGTGCTTGGTTTCCTCCGCGTCTTTGTGCGTAACGTCGAGGCATACGTGGTCGAGGCCGTGTATCTTCATCTCCTTATCTATGGCGCGGGCTACTATGTCGCGCGGCGCGAGTGACAGGCGTGGGTCGTATTTCTCCATGAATGACTCGCCCGTGGGCAATCTGAGGATGCCGCCGTAGCCGCGCATGGCTTCGGTGATGAGGTAGGCCGGGTGTGTTTCATGCGGATTGTAGAGCGCCGTGGGGTGGAATTGTACGAACTCCATGTCCTTCACCGTGCCCTTGGCGCGGTACACCATGGCTTCTCCGTCGCCGGTGGAGATTATTGGGTTTGTGGTAGTCTGGTACACGGCTCCGCATCCGCCGGTGCACATCAGGGTGACTTTGCTCAGGTAGGTGTCCACCTTCTGCGTGTCAGGATTCAGCACGTAGGCGCCGTAACATTCTATGTCGGGCGTGCGGCGCGTCACCTCTATGCCGAGATGGTGCTGCGTAATGATTTCCACGGCGAAGTGGTTTTCCTTTATTTCAATGTCCGGATTGCTGCGGACTGCGGCCATCAGGCCGCGCTGTATCTCGGCTCCGGTGTCGTCGGCGTGGTGCAGTATGCGGAATTCCGAGTGCCCGCCTTCGCGGTGCAGGTCATAGTTGCCGTCTGCGTCCTTGTCGAAGTTTACGCCCCATTGCACCAGTTCCTTGATTTGGGCGGGCGCGTTGCGCACCACTTGTTCCACGGCCTGGCGGTCGCTTATGTAGTCGCCGGCAATCATCGTGTCCTCGATGTGCTTGTCGAAGTTGTCCACCGCAAGGTTGGTGACCGATGCAATGCCGCCCTGCGCCTTTGCCGTGTTGGCCTCGTCGAGCGTAGTCTTGCAGATGATGCATATTCTGCCTTTGTGCGCCCGGGCCACTTTCAGGGCGTAGCTCATGCCGGCGACGCCGCCGCCGATAATCAGGAAGTCGTATTTGTAGACCATATTTATTGTTTTAAGTTTCATCAGGCAGCCTGTTGCCGATGAATGCCCGGCTTGTGGTTGTCCGCCTGCAAAAGTAATAATAAACGTTGGAAAAATCCAAAAAAACGCATCATAATGATACATTTTATGAATGTCCGCACGGCTTCCATTCATCGGTAGTTAAAGGAGTTAAAGAAGTTAACGCTCCCTGCGGTCGCTAAGAAGTTAAAGACAAATGCCTTGTTGTCTTATATGCATGCTTGACAGTGTAGGGCGATTGTGGGCATTCATGATATATTTTGGCTTATTTCGTGTGTTCTGTTGCCGCCTTCCGGGCATTGTTTTTCACTTGGTTGTAGTAGTGTATGTAACTCGTTGGCATACAGCTACTTACATCCGGCTTTGTAAAAGGCCGCCTTTTAGCTTGTAAAAAGTGGCCTTTTGGAGTGCGATTGACGGCCTTTTGCAAGGCGAAAGGTGACCTTTTAAATTGAGAATTGATAATTGGCAATTGACAATTATGATTTGCCTTGTTGTCAGGCAGACTTGAGGGTAATCATAATTATCCATTTTCAATTCTCCGTTCTCAATTGAAAATAAGGGAGGGAGTTTGATTACCATAGTTTGTTAGGGCGCAATCGTAGTACTTGGTAATCGTTAAGTATTGTGTCGTACGTTAAATAGTGTTATATTATTACAGTGTAAATGTACAATAAGTGTAGCCTTTTCGTTATCTTTGCAAGAAGTAGATGATTGGTAATGAAGAAACTACGACTTGTATTATTCTTGCTTTACAGCATCCTGTTTGTGGCTGAAGCCTGCCTTTTTGCAAGCGGCGGAGTGCGCACTGTGGGGTTTGTGATGTTCACAATATCATACGTTTTGTTTATTGTTCTTTTGCTGGTGACACGTGGCAAGCGATAATGTTTTGCTTCGCTTGTCGCTCGTTGCGTCCGTGCGGATTTGCAATCCGCACATTGTTTATATGGATTTGTAATCCATGGACACACTTTTTCAACGCTTGGGCCGGATTATAAATCCGTATTTTGTTGTGCGGCGGATTGCAAATCCGCCGATACAGGGCATTTGGCTTTAACTCCTAACGCAGCGAAGCGGAGTGATAACTTCTTTAACTCCTTTAACTTCCTTACAAAAACGTGAGTTCGGTATAATAATCTTATGCAATAAGCCTGCTTTTATCAATGATGT
>USHW01000014.1 GCA_900554545.1 uncultured Prevotella sp.
GTTTGTCAAAAGCAGAAATAAAAATAGTCCGGGGGGAAATCGCCGCCACAGTAATAGCCGACGCATACCGCACCGCCAACGGCAATCCGGCGAAGTATCTGAAGGATGAATAAATTATGAGGTTATGCGGTTTGACGGTCATAAGGTTATACGGTGCTACGGTTATGCGGTTATAAGGTCATACGGTGGAATAACAATAAAGCCGTAAAAACCAGACAACCGAACAACCATATAACCGTAACACCGTATAACCTTATGACCATCAAACCGCATAACCCAATAACCGTAAAACCCAAAAACCGTAAAAATATGATTAAAGTAGAGAATTTAAGCAAGTCGTTCCGCACGGAAGAGGTGGAGACTATTGCATTGGACAAAGTATCATTCGAGGTCAACGACGGCGAGTTTGTCGCCATAATGGGGCCTTCAGGCTGCGGAAAGTCAACGCTGCTGAACATCCTCGGACTGCTTGACAACCCCACATCGGGCATGTATTGGCTGGACGGGCAGGAGGTATCGCTGCTCAAAGAGAAAGACAGAACTGGCATTCGGAAGGGGCAGATAGGCTTCGTCTTCCAGAGCTTCAACCTCATTGACGAGCTTAATGTGGAAGAAAACATCGAGCTGCCGCTGACCTATCTCAACGTGGGACGCGCCGAGCGGAAGCAGAAAGTGCAGGAAGTGATGAAGCGCATGGGCATCAGCCACAGGGCGAAACACTTTCCCCACCAGCTCTCGGGAGGACAACAGCAGCGCGTGGCGATAGCAAGAGCCGTGGTGTTCGGCCCGAAGTTAATCCTCGCCGACGAGCCTACGGGTAACCTGGACTCGAAGAACGGCGCGGAGGTCATGCGCCTCCTGACCGAGCTTAACCAGGAAGGCACGGCCATAGTGATGGTGACCCACAACGAACACGACGCCCAGATAGCCCACAGGACGATACACCTGTTCGACGGACACATCGTCGGGTAACGCGCTTTTTAATTGAGAATTGAGAAGGGAGAGTGGAGAATTATGATTTGTCTTGCTGGCAGACAGCCTTTAAGGTAATCATAATTCTCCACTCTCCCTTCTCAATTCTCGATTAAATAAAAACGAAAGTACGCCTGCATCAACGCAGACGTACCCCCTCATTGATTGTCTAATAAAAAAATATTTATTGCAGGTAATGGGCTGCCATGTTCTTATTCATGTCGAAATCAAATGTCGTAGCGTTGAATGAAGGCAGTTCTGTCTGCCCAAATCTTTTCATATTCATAAGGATGTTTTGTTCTGTTAATTTAATGGTTCGTTAATTTCGGTTTTGTTTTTCAAAGACGTCTTTGCCTTATAAATTGGCACAACGCATAAAACTTGCGCACTGCCGGGTTAATAATTGTTAACCATACACCCGTCGAAAAGCAGCTTACATCCTACCGGCCGACCAAAAGCCTCAACGCGCCATCAAGCCATGCAAACGGCCTACAAAGATGAACAGCCGCACAATTGACGGCCTTCCGCATCACAAAAGGCCACCTTTTACACGCCAAAAGGCCACCTTTCAGAGGCTAAAAGACGGCATATTGGAAAGCCGCTGGCTATCAGGCAGTTACAAAGGCAATACAAACCATGTTGCGAAAGGCGGCCGAAGACACTGCCGACGTACAACTGCAGCATGGAAAACAGACGACTGACGGCAAGCCGCCGACAACCTCGTGTGCGCAAACAAATATTGCATTTTTCAAAGATTTGCATTGCCCTGTCAGCGTTTTTTCTTAACTTTGCACCCTCAGAACTAATTAGTTTATCAAAGACATGTCAGGAACAAAGAAAATCAAGACGGCCCTTGTCTCTGTATTCCACAAAGACGGGCTTGACGAATTGCTTGCAAAACTAAACGCAGAGGGTGTGAAATTCTTGTCTACAGGCGGCACGCAGAAGTTCATCGAGTCGCTCGGCTACGAGTGCCAGACGGTGGAAAGCGTCACTACTTACCCTTCAATACTGGGCGGACGCGTCAAGACGCTGCACCCGAAAGTGTTTGGAGGCATACTCGGCCGCCGCGACAACGAGGGCGACCGCGAGCAGATGGCGCAGTATGAAATACCTGAAATAGACCTCGTCATCGTAGACCTGTACCCCTTCGAACAGACCGTTGCGAGCGGAGCAAGCGAGGCCGACATAATAGAAAAGATTGACATAGGTGGCATTTCGCTGATACGCGCCGGAGCAAAGAACTTCAACGACGTGGTAATAGTGCCGAGCAAGGCCGAATACAGCGTGCTCCTGGACATACTGAACAGGAAAGGCGCACAGACCGACATCGAAGACCGCCGCATGCTGGCGACACGTGCCTTCGGCGTAAGCAGCCACTACGACACCGCGATACACAACTGGTTTGAAGGCAAATAAAAAAGGAATATAATACAAAACACCAAACACCCACCCCAAACCCCTCCCCAAGGGAGGGGCTTCAACATGCCACAAACATCAAAAGTACAATAATACGAAGTAATCAAACACCCTTCCCTTCGGGACGGGTTGGGGGCAGGTATTAAATAAACTCAGTATCATGGGATTTTTTTCATTTATCCAAGAGATTGCAATGGACTTGGGCACAGCCAACACAATCATTATCAGTGATGACAAGATTGTGGTTGACGAGCCGTCAGTAGTAGCCTTGGACCGCCGCACGGACAAGATGATAGCCGTGGGCGAGAAGGCAAAGATGATGTACGAAAAGACCAACGACAACATACGCACCATACGTCCGCTGCGCGACGGAGTAATAGCCGACTTCACCGCCTGCGAGCAAATGATGCGCGGACTCATAAAGATGGTGCACACGGGAAGCCGCCTCTTCTCGCCGTCACTCCGCATGGTAATCGGCGTCCCGTCAGGTTCCACCGAGGTGGAGCTGCGCGCCGTGCGCGACTCTGCAGAGCATGCCAACGGCCGTGACGTGTACCTCATATTCGAGCCGATGGCCGCAGCCGTGGGCATAGGACTCGACGTAGAGGCTCCCGAGGGCAACATGGTGGTAGACATAGGCGGCGGCAGCACCGAGATTGCCGTCATCTCGCTGGGCGGCATCGTGTCGAACAACTCCATCCGCACCGCCGGCGACGACCTGACAGCCGAGATACAGGAGTACATGAGCAAGCAGCACAATGTGAAAGTGAGCGAGCGAATGGCTGAAAGGATAAAGATTCACGTAGGCTCGGCGCTGACCGACCTCGGCGACGAAGGACCCGAAGACTACGTTGTACACGGCCCCAACAAGGTTACGGCGCTGCCCATGGAGGTGCCCGTATGCTACCAGGAGATAGCCCACTGCCTTGACCGCACCGTGGCGAAGATAGAAAACGCCGTGCTCTCAGCACTTGAGAAGACACCGCCCGAGCTGTATGCCGACATCGTGAAGAACGGCATATACCTGACAGGCGGCGGCGCTCTGCTGCGCGGACTTGACAAACGACTGACCGACAAGATAAAAATCCCGTTCCATGTGGCCGACGACCCCCTGCACAGTGTGGCAAAGGGAGCCGGCATAGCCCTTAAGAACGTTGACCGCTTCTCGTTCCTGATGAGATAAGCCGATGCGAAACCTGATTGAATTCATCAAGAAATACAATCATTGGTTTGTCTTTGTCCTGCTTGAAGTGGTAAGCTTCGTGCTTCTGTTCAAGTTCAACAGCTACCAGGGCAGCGTATGGTTCTCGTCCGCAAACGCCGTAGCCGGGAAGGTGTACGAGGTGGACGCCGCGGTAAAAAACTATTTCAGCCTGACAAAAGTCAACGAACAGCTGAACCAGAGGAACCTTTATCTGGAGCAGACTGTGCGCCAGTTGCAGGAACAGGTGGAAAAGCTAAGGCCGCAGGAGGACTCCTCATGGCTGGCGCGGACGCAGACCGAAGTGCTGAACGGCTACAAGCTGATACCCGCCAAGGTTATAACCAACTCGGTAGACAAGCGCGACAACTTCATAACCATTGACAAAGGGCGCGCCGACGGCGTGCGCAAGGACATGGGTGTGGCCTGCGGCAACGGCGTGGTAGGCGTGGTCTACATGGTTTCCGAACACTATGCCGTGGTCATCCCGCTGCTGAACTCGAAGTCGAACGTCAGCGTAACCATCAGGAAAAGAGGATATTACGGCTACCTGCGCTGGACAGGCGGACGCGCCGACCTTGCATACGTGGACGACATTCCGCGACATGCGCACTTCCGGTTGGGCGACCTCGTTGAAACAAGCGGCTATTCGTCAATATTCCCTCCCGGCATAATCGCCGGGCAAATACTCCATGTCTACAACTCCGCCGACGGACTTTCATACCGCGTACAGGTTCGCCTTACAACCGACTTCGGCAACCTTCGCGACGTATGCGTCATCGACAACGCTGGCATGGAGGAACGGATTGACCTGCTACACAACGCGGAAGACTCGCTAAGGCTGAAGTGAAACAATAGCAACAAGACATGAAGATAGAAGTTGTAAGACAGCTCTTCACATTCATTATATTATGCCTGGCGCAGGTGCTGGTGCTCAACCACATCAACATACTTGGCTGCGCTACGCCCTTGCTGTACGTTTATTTCATCATGATGTTCAGGCGCGGCTACCCCAAATGGGGCATCCTGCTGTGGAGTTTCTGCCTGGGCTTGTGCGTGGACATATTCTCTAACACTCCCGGCGTTGCCGCGGCATCAGCCACACTGCTCGGACTTCTGCAACCATACCTGCTCAACCTGTTCACGCAAAGGGACAGCGCTGACGACATGAAGCCGTCGATGAAAGAACTCGGCGTGACGAGATACGTGTATTATACGGTCATCTGCGTGGTTGTTTTCCACCTTGCGTTCTTCACACTCGAGTCGTTCAGCTTCTTCAACGTGGAACAGTGGGGCAAGAACATAGGCGGAAGCTCTGCGCTTACCGCCATCCTCATAATCGTGATTGAAAACGTAAGGAAAAGGTGAACGCCACCTGACAAGGCGAAACGGACAGCAAAATGGACAAGGACTACGGACTTGAAAACAGGAAATACGTGATTGGCGGCGTTGCCGTTTTCATCGTCGTGGTGTACATCATACGCCTGTTCACGCTCCAAATCATGAGCGACGACTACAAGAAAAACGCCGACAGCAACGCTTTCCTCAAAAAAGTCGAATATCCGGCACGCGGCGTCATATCCGACAGGAACGGCCGCCTGCTCGTCTACAACCAGAATGCTTACGACATAATGGTTGTGCCCAACGAGGCGAAAGACCGTCTCGACACACTTGAATTTTGCCGTTCGCTCGGCATAACGAAGGAATATTTCGACAAGAGAATGGCCGAAATCAAGGACAGGAGCAAAAATCCCGGATATTCACGGTTCACCCAACAGCTGTTCATGAGCCAGCTGACGGAAAAAGAGTTCAGCGTTTTCCAAGAGAAAATATACCGCTTTCCCGGCTTCTACGTCCAGCGGCGAAGCGTTAGGCAATACACTATGTCACACGCGGCGCACGTGCTCGGCGACGTGGCTGAAGTGTCGGAAAGCGACATCGAGGACGATTCTTACTACCAGCTCGGCGACTACATCGGCAAGCAAGGCGTCGAAAAGTATTACGAAAAGCAGCTGCGCGGAGAAAAAGGAGTGCAGATTTTGCTGCGCGACGCACACGGACGGATACAGGGAAGCTACATGAACGGCCAGCTTGACCGCCGCCCCGTGCCGGGAAAAGACCTCACATTAGGCATCGACATCAAGCTGCAGGCACTCGGCGAACGGCTGCTTGAGGGAAAGATTGGCAGCATAGTGGCCATCGAACCGTCAACGGGCGAGGTGCTGTGCATGGTTTCATCGCCTACATACGACCCCCGGATGATGACCGGACGCATGCGTAGCAAGGCTCACCAGACGCTTGCACGCAACCCGTGGAAACCGCTTTTGAACCGCTCCATAATGGGAATGTACCCTCCGGGGTCAACGTTCAAGACAACGCAAGGACTTACTTTCCTCACCGAAGGCATCGTAACTCCGGGCACAATGTTCCCCTGCCACCACGGATTTTACTGCCGCGGACTGCACGTAGGATGCCACGGCCACGCCTCGCCGGTAAGCCTCGTACCCGCACTGGGCACCTCGTGCAACGCCTATTTCTGCTGGGGTTTGTACTATATGCTGGGCAACAGGCAGAAATACAAGAGCGTGCAGGAGGCCATGAACACTTGGCGCGACTACATGGTGAGCATGGGTTTCGGCTATAAGCTCGGCATAGACCTGTCCGGGGAGAAGCGTGGACTAATCCCGAACGCGCAGTATTACGACAAGGCATACAGAGGTTCGTGGAACGGACTGACCGTTATCAGCATCGCGATAGGCCAGGGCGAAGTGCTGCTCACCCCCCTGCAAATAGCCAACATGTGCGCAACAATCGCCAACCGTGGCTACTATTACACGCCCCACGTTGTCAGGAAGGTGCAGGGAGAACCGCTTGACACCGCCTACACTACAAAGCATTACACAAAGGCGAGCCGCAGGGCATACGACTACATAGTGGCCGGCATGCGCCGTTCGGTGACAAGCGGAACATGCCACGCCGCCAACAGGCCCGACTACGAGGTGTGCGGAAAGACAGGAACGGCGCAGAACCACGGCCAGGACCACTCCATTTTCATGGGCTTCGCGCCGATGAACGAGCCGAAGATTGCCGTCGCCGTGTATGTTGAAAACGGCGGTTTCGGAGCCGAATACGGCGTGCCCATCGGCTCGCTGATGATGGAACAGTACATCAACGGCAAGCTTTCGCCAGAATCCGAGAAGAAAGCGGAAGCCTTCCAACACAGACGTATATCCTATGGCGCATCAAACAGATAAACAACAGAGCGTGCTCCGCTCTTTAGACTGGTGGACAATAGGCATCTACCTGTGCCTGCTGGCGTTCGGATGGCTCAGCGTATGCGGTGCCAGCTACACTTACGGTGACACCGACATACTTAGCCTCGGCACCCGTTCGGGCATGCAAATCGTGTGGATTGGCACGTCAATCTGCCTCGGCTTCGTGCTGCTGATGCTCGACGACAGGTTTTACGACACTTTCGCATACATCATCTACGCGGTGCTCCTGCTGCTGTTGTTCATCACCATCTTCAACCCCCACGAGATAAAAGGCTCGCGCTCGTGGCTCGTATTAGGGCCGCTAAGGCTGCAGCCGGCCGAGTTCGCCAAGTTCGCCACAGCCCTTGCCGTGGCAAAACTGATGAGCACCTACGGCTTCAACATGCACCGCTGGAAAGACTTTGCCGCCGCATGCGCCGTAGTTTTGCTGCCCATGATATTCATCATAGCGCAGAAAGAGACAGGCTCCGCGCTTGTTTACATATCCTTCTTCCTTATGTTCTACCGCGAAGGGATGACCGGCAGCGTGCTCTTCACCGGCCTGGCGATGATTATATACTTCGTTGTGGGCATACGTTATGAGGAAACGATGCTACTCGACACAAGCGTATCCGTGGGCAAATTCGCCGTGCTCACGCTTGTGCAGATATTCGTTTCAGGCATGGTTTACACCTACTGCCACGAAAAAAGGCAAGCCCTCGCCATACTCGGCTACAGCCTCGGGGCAACCCTTCTGGCGCTGCTCTTCGCCGAGTTCGTCATTCCTTTCGACATAGTATGGGTGCAGCTGGCGGCCTGCGCGGCGCTTGTCGGCTACCTGATATACTGCGCCTTGAACCGGCGCATAAAGCATTACCTCTACATCGCGCTGTTCGCGGTAGGCTCGATAGCCTTTTTCTATTCAGCCGACTACGTGCTGAACAACATCCTCGAGCCTCACCAGCGCGTGCGCATAAACGTGCTTCTCGGCCTTGAAGAAGACATTTCGGGCGCAGGCTACAACGTACATCAGAGCGAGATAGCCATCGGCTCGGGCGGACTTAAGGGCAAAGGCTTCCTCAACGGCACGCAGACAAAGCTGAAGTTCGTGCCCGAACAGGACACCGACTTCATATTCTGCACCGTAGGCGAGGAGGAAGGCTTCCTCGGTTCGGCAGGCGTCCTGCTGCTGTTCCTCGCCCTCATACTGCGCCTAATCAAGATGGCCGAGCGGCAACCGTTCAAGTTCGGGCGGGTGTACGGCTACTGCGTGCTCAGCATCTTCCTGTTCCACGTGTTCATAAACGTGGGCATGGTGCTCGGACTCACGCCCGTAATAGGCATCCCCCTGCCCTTCTTCAGCTACGGAGGCTCGTCGCTATGGGGCTTCACCATCCTGCTTTTCATCTTCCTGCGCATCGACGCAAGCCGCAATCTCGTAAGAACCTGAGCGGCACATGCCGGCAGCAGGACACCCCTTAACATACGCCGAGGCAACAGCTTACAGACTGAAAGGCATGCGGCCTTGACGCCGCCTGCCTAAGCCATGAATGCGGAAGGCCGTCTTTTAGCTTGTAAAAGGCGGCCTTTCAGCGTGCAAAAGGCCGCCTTTTACAAGGCGAAAGGCCACCTTTTGCAAAACCGCCGTTCAGGCATTGTAAAACCGGGCTGACAGCTTTCAATCCGTAACTTGCGTGAAAAGCCCTGCCGTAGGGCAAAAAGAAAACGCACACCTGCTATCACAACAGGTGTGCGCCAAAAAGAATCATATTTATAAACCTATAGCATATTTAATTAACCTGTAATCAGTGCTTTACCATAACCTTGAACGATTTGCGCGCGCCACATGCCATATAGACATCATCGTCTGGCGCTGCAACATGCCCATAACCCTGAAGAACAACCCACACTATTCACGCCGAAGGATAATCTATAGGGCAGGCAACACCATTGGAAGAACACGGTAAGAAATTCCACGCATAGCCGTTGTTGGCCGACTTCAACACTATTCCAGACTGTCCATCCTCCGATTTGCCGACAGCCAGTAGCGCCATATCAGACAAATAGGCTATGTCCGTGTACGTGAAAGCGTAATCCGGCAGTTCCTTCTTCTCCCAATTGGTGCTAACGGGAATTCCCTCAATCCACGTAGGGGCGGCGACGAACTTGCCGTCATGCGAGAAGCGCGCACGGCCGCCTGACCCTTCCTGTCCCGAAGGCTGGCCGCCGATGGCTTTCATGCTTGTTTCCGACCCGTCGTTTTTCGCGTCCCAAAGAACAAAAGGCATGTTCTCGCCAAACGAGCCGACAACAACTCCTTCATTGGTAACTCCGTTCGGATTGAACTGAACGTCCGAGATGTAGACCTGGGCGGAAACCATGCCTGCAACACAAAGCCCGAACATTGAAAGCAGCATCTTTTTCATGGCTGTTCTTTTTAGGTTAAATGAAACGGTACATTAAAACCGATAAAATTCCCAGCGGCAAATATCTGAAATTTCAAAGACTTTTGCAACCCGAATAGTTCACGATTCATGAATCGTGAACTATTTGACAGAAAAATGAACATTACACGCCATTGTTCTTAACATAAATTCAGAGTTACGGCGCCGAACGAGGCTTTTCATTTACCCAAACGTACACGAACACAATGCCGCCAATCATGAAAAAGGCTGGCGGAAAAGGCAATAAAAAAGTGGAGAACCGGCGAACAACCGCCAAATTCTCCACTCTTTTTCAATATTCCTGTTAACTGAAATCCTTACTGAGCCAGCTTGTTGTCAGAGCCGAGCACATCGATAATCTTGTGCCTGTACATCTCCTCCATGAGTTCGCGTGCCGGTCCGCAGTACTTGCGCGGGTCAAACTCCGCCGGTTTCTCGGCCAATGTCTTACGGACAGCTGCCGTAAATGCAAGGCGAGAGTCAGAGTCAATGTTGATTTTGCAAACGGCGCTCTTGGCAGCCTTGCGGAGCTGCTCCTCGGGAATGCCCACTGCATCAGGCAGTTTGCCGCCGTACTGGTTAATCATGTCAACATATTCCTGCGGAACTGAAGAAGAGCCGTGGAGCACGATGGGGAATCCGGGCAGCTTCTGCATGATTTCGTCGAGAACGTCGAATGCCAAAGGAGGAGGAACAAGGCGGCCTGTCTTCGGGTCACGTGTGCACTGCTCGGGCTTGAACTTGTAAGCTCCGTGGCTTGTGCCGATAGAAATAGCCAGAGAGTCAACGCCTGTCTTGCTTGTAAAGTCGATTACTTCCTCGGGCTTTGTGTAGTGAGACTCCTCTGCAACAACCTCGTCCTCTACACCTGCGAGCACTCCGAGTTCGCCTTCAACGGTCACATCATACTGGTGAGCGTAGTCAACGACCTTCTTTGTCAATGCCACATTCTCGTCGTATGGCAGTGAAGAGCCGTCAATCATGACAGAAGAGAAGCCCATGTCAACGCAGCTCTTGCAAAGCTCGAAGCTGTCACCGTGGTCAAGATGGAGTACTATTTCAGGATGTGCGCAGCCAAGTTCCTTAGCATATTCAACCGCGCCTTCAGCCATGTAACGAAGAAGAGTCTGGTTGGCGTAGTTGCGCGCGCCCTTGGAAACCTGCAGGATGACGGGCGACCTCAGTTCAGAAGAAGCCTTGATGATAGCCTGCAATTGCTCAAGGTTGTTGAAGTTGAATGCCGGAATGGCATATCCGCCATTGATGGCCCTTGCGAACATATCACGCGTGTTCACCAAGCCAAGTGTCTTGTAACTTACCATAATTCAAAAAGTTTTATGTTATGATGAATAATCTGTCATTACATCACTGCAAAGTTAACACATTCTTCCGGCAAAACAAAAGGTTGGCCGCACTTTTAATAATGCCTGGCGGCGATTTTTCATATTAATTTCATCTTGCTAAAAAACGTTTCGCCATTTTGTCAAGTGAATTTAGCAAAAGTTGCAAAAAACATTGATTTCGCTGATAAAACAGCCGTTACAAACGCTTCCGGCTTTACGTTAAGGCATAAAAAAAGGAGTACCGCTGTACTCCAATCTTGTTAACCTTAAATCTAATACTATGAAAAACACGATGCAAAGGTACGGATTTTTCCGACAGTTGCAAGAATTTTATTTTACAAAATACCGCAAACGGCCGTTTTATTGACATGGGTCAAAAGTGAAAAGGATTTTTCTTGGAAGTTAAAGAAGTTATAGAAGTTAACGCTCGCTGCGCTCGCTAAGAAGTTAAAGCCAAATGCTTTGCCAACTGTTGCCAATATAAATGAAAACACCCAGCAATGGTAATGGCTCTAACTTCTTAGCGAGCGCAGCGAGCGTTAACTTCTATAACTCCTTTGACTTCTAAGACGTAAGTATTCCCTTCAGCAAGAACGTTGCGTTCTGGTTGCGCGCAACGCCGCGCGTTATCTTGTAAGTGTAGGTTATGTTGTCGGCCAGTTCTATTTCAAAACACCAGTTGTGGAAGCGGCGAGGGTCGTCGTCCTCCATCTTGGACAGCTCCAAGTCGTGCGTGGCAATTATGCCAGTGACGGGCAGCTTGGCGACGGCTTGCAGGAAAAGGCGCGAGCCGTTGAGCTTGTCGAGCGAGTTGGTGCCCTTCAGTATCTCGTCGAGTATGATGAGGGTGCGCCGTGCCTGGCGGCAGCTGTCAAGCAGTTGCCTGAGCCTCAACAGTTCGGCGTTGAAGTAGCTGATGCCCCGGCTCAGGTCGTCGGAGGTGCGCATACTGGTGAAAAGGTTGAAGACCGTCACGCGCAGGCTGTCTGCAAACACCGGCATACCGTTCATTGCAAGCACATAGTTCACGCCGACCGAGCGCAGGAAGGTGCTCTTCCCGGCCATGTTCGCGCCCGTTATTATGTAATACTCGCCGTCGTTTATGGTGAAGTCGTTGCGCACCGCCTGCGCGCCGAGGAACGGATGGTAAAGCCCCTTGGCGTCATACACCACGCTGTCGCCGTCGTCCACCACGGCGTCAATGGCTTCCGGCTCGTTGAAACGGAACACGGCCATCGACACCAAGGCGTCCATCCGGCTTACGGCGGCAATCCAGTCGCCTATGCTCCCCATGTAATCGCGCTGCCATTTCAGGAACCGCCGCACAAGGAAATAGTCGCTCATGGCGAACATGTTGAACAGTATCAGCCCGATGAAGTTGCCCCTGCGGTCGAGGCTTTTCAGTATTTCAGACAGTTGTCCGAACGAGGCCGGCGCGCTGCCGTTGTCTTCCGTCAGCGCGGCTTGCAGCCTTTTCAGCTCCCCGGCGGCAAAACCGGCCTTCACTATGTGCTCTATAAGGCCGATATATGCCTGCATGTGTACGTGCATTTTCTCAACGGCGCGGCTTATGTTGTGGATTGACTTCGAGTTGAGTCCTATAACAACGAACATCTGCACCACGCCCCACAGTACGGCAAGCGTGGCCGGAACCAAGCCGACAGCAGACAATACGATTAACGCGATGAAGCAGACAAGAGCCGCCACGGCCACCGCCAGCGTCCACCCCTGCCCTGCCTTCGGTGCTATGTGCTTTGCGCTTATCTCGCCGACGGCGCGCAGTATGCTGTTTGAGTCAATCCGCCCGTCGTCGCCGTCGCCATCAGCGGCAGGGCGCAAGCCCTTTGCAAGGAAGGCCGAACGCCACTGCTCCATGCCTGCCAGCTCGGCTATGGCCTCGCGCCTGCGCTCCACTTCCGCCCTGCCGGGCAGCAGACTGCCCAACCATTCGGCCAAAGTGTCGCCTCCGCCGGTAGTCACCGTGCGGTTGATGCGGTTGTAGAGGGAGTCGTGGCCGAACACATCCATGTCGAAAGTAAAGGCGTGTCCGGGGTCTTTATACCTGCTTCCGCCGCCGAAGCACGTAAAGTCGCCGGCGAGATACTTCAGTTCCTTGGCGTAAACCGCATGCAGGCGCCTGCGGCGGTCTATCCTGGCGGCGTTCTTAACGTCGGCCCTGCGCACCACGGCATACACCGCCAGCATGGCCAAAGCGGCCACGAGCCACTGCGAGGAGAAATCCCTTACGCAATACACCACCAACGCCACTACGGCCAGACCGAACGAAAAGAGTTCCGCCATGATGTATGCCACGTTGTTCTTCTTCAGCTGCCGTATTTCTTCCGACAGCGCGTCAACCTTCTCTTTGTAGAAAGCCGCCAGCGCGTCCTTCGTTCCATATTTCCTGTCTGTCATCTTTTCATCTTGTAGAATATGGCAACAAAGGTAGCTTTTTAACACTACACGGAAAGCCGCACGGCACGTAAAAAAGGTTAAAAGGCGGCTATCCGCAGGTCAAGACAACGAACATCGGCACTATGACAGGCCGTGCATAAAGCCGCATTCGAGATTCCCGGTAATCGTCATACCGCGCGCCGACGCGGCATCCAGTACATTAATCCAAGACTAACCACATCGTCCGTGCGGATTTGCAATCCGCACTTGGCTGTCTTGGAAAGGCGGATTTACAATCCGCGGCCTATCGCGAGACCTATTATTATACGGGATTGCAAATCCCGGTCTTACCTTGCACGGATTACAAATCCGCGCGGACATAGCATGTTTTGTGCTCTTTATGTTTTCTGGATGCCGCGTCGGCGCGCGGCATGACGATTACCGAGAGCCTCGATTGCCGCCAATTAACAGATGGTAATCAAGCTCCCTCCCTTCGGGAGGGTTGGGGTGGGTCTGTTTTTTAATTAAGAATGAAAAATTAAAAATGAAAAATTATGATTACCTTTAAGGTCATCTGTCAGCAAAGCAAATCATAATTATCCATTCTCATTTCCCATCTCTCAATTCAAAATACGGTCAATTTGGCTGCAAAAGGCCATCTTTTACACTCCAAAAGGCCACCTTTTACAAGCCAAAAGACGGCCTTTTGCAAGCCCACTGATTATCAGCGTGTTACAAAGCTGTCATAAACCGCGGCAAGACTGATGTCCAACGGTCTTTTCACTGCACGCTTTTTATTAGACAACCATTGAAAAACGACGCGGCAAGAACCTTTGTAACGGCGAAAAAACGTACCTTTGCATCCGCATTGAAAACATAAGGAGAACAACCATGCAGACTGGTAACAGACGGAAATACGTAATAGCCTTCGACTCGATGAAGGGCTGCCTGTCGTCCGAAGAGGCCGGACAGGCGGCAGCAGAAGCCATAAAACAGGCCGACGGCGACACCGAAACGGTGGTGCTTACAGTGTCTGACGGCGGCGAGGGAATGCTCCGAGCCTTCACAAAGGCAATGGGCGGAAACATCGAGAGGGCGTATGTGCACGACCAGATGATGCGCCGCGTGTGGGCCGAATACGGCGTAACGCCCGACGGCACGGCCGTTATCGAGACGGCGCAGGCCTGCGGACTGACCCTCGTAAGCGAGGATGAGCGCAACCCCATGCGCGCGACGACATACGGAGTGGGCGAACTCGTGGCTGCCGCCGTAGGCCAAGGCTGCCGCAGGTTTATTGTGGGCTTGGGCGGAAGCGGCACAAGCGACGCCGGCATAGGCATGCTGCGCGCACTGACCGACAGGCTGGCACCAAGCGGCGGAACTATCGACGACGCACTGAAAGGCCCGCTTGGGCAGTGCCGCTTCACGCTGGCATGCGACGTTGACAACCCCCTTTGCGGCGACAACGGCGCGGCAATGGTGTTCGCCCGACAAAAAGGCGCAACGCCGGATATGCTGCCCATGCTTGAGCAACGTGCCGCGAGGTTCGCACGCGCGTCGGCGCAGCACTTCGGCTTCGACCGCTCCAACCGTCCGGGAGCAGGCGCGGCTGGAGGATTGGGCTACGCCTTCATGCAATACATGAACGCCGAAACACGCCCCGGCGCCGAGCTGATGCTCGACATCTGCGGCTTCGACGCTGCTGTTGACGGCGCTACATGCGTTATAACAGGCGAGGGACACGCCGACAGGCAGACGCTTATGGGCAAGCTGCCTGTGTGCGTGATGCGGCGCGCAGGACGCCAAGGCGTGCCAACATGGCTGCTGGCCGGACGCGCGGAAGACAAGGACGAACTGATTGAAGCCGGCTTCGCCAAGGTTGAAAGCATAACTCCCGACGGCATGACGCTGGCAGAAGCCATGAAAAAAGAAGTGGCTGCGGAGAACATTGCATGTTCAGCAGTTAAAGTAGTTATGAACAGTTAGAGTAGTTAAAGTCATTACTTTTGCTGGATTATACGGCATGCGCATTGCCGATTAACGAAAGCTCAATGCAAAAGTAATGACTTTAACTACTCTAACTGTTTATAACTACTCTAACTATTCACCAATTATCCTCCCCACAAACGCCCCTACCCTTGCGGCATAATCTTGCGGATAGTCGTGGAAAGACATGGCGTGCGCGCATCCGGGAGTTATCCAGATGCCGTTGAAATGTTTGGAGCTGTCGCTTGAAGAGCTGTATGAGGGGTTTGCGTTGTACAATGGAAACACCATGGCCGACGGTACATAATCGTCTGACGAGCCGTGGATGAAAAGCATCGGAGTGTCTTTCTTGGCCAATTGTGCTACAGGTGACGCCTCGCCGAACGACCATCCGTAGCGCAGCTTGCACAATGCGCTGGCGGCATAAAGCACCGGGAAGGGCGACAAACCGAACTGGTCGGCAAGCTGCCGGCTGAATTCGTCCCACACACTTGTATATCCGCAATCCTCGACAAAGCACTTTACGCTGGCCGGATAATCTTCACCGGCCACGTTCATGACCGTGGCCGCCCCCATCGACACGCCGTGCAGCACTATTCGCGGACGGCCGCCAGCTGTGGCGAAAAGGCTGTCGGCAATGCCGAGCCAGCACAATACGTCCTCCCTGTCCTTCCATCCCATCTGTATGGCGGAGCCTTCGCTAAGGCCGTGGGCATGCAGGTCGGGCAGCAGGATGTTATATCCCATGTCGGCATACACCTTCGCTATTGGCAGCATATTTATGTGGCTGTCCTTATATCCGTGAACAAGCACCGCCGTGCTTAGCACCGCACTGTCGGCACGGGCATATACGGCATGTTGGCGTTCGCCGTCGGGCATTATTACAAAAGTGTCGCGCAAGGCTCCGGCAGACTTCATGCTGTCAACCCAATGGCGCATATACGGGTATTCACTGAACATCCGGCTGTAGCGTTTTGCCATGTCCCGGGCGTCAGTTGCCGGTGTAAGGGCATAGTCAAGCATGTACCACGCCGCCGCGAAGGTAAGCAGAAACAGCACGCCAAGTGCCGAAACAGCGGTTATTATGATTTTCTTCTTCATGCAGTAACACCTTTCCGGCCTCGTCAAAGCCGCATTTACATTGTTATTTTTCAAGCCCGTCATTTCCCGATACGCCTCGTTCCATACCCGTAATTGAAACCGTAACGGTAAGCGAAGGTGGTTCCGGCGCATTTCGTTCCGTTGAGAATAACGCCAAGGTTGGGCAGCCTGCCGCTCTTGTAAAGCTTCTCGAGGTCGACAAGCATCGCACGCTCAAGCATTCCGGCGCGCACAACGAAGAACGTCCTGTCGGCATAGCGTGACACGATTGACGTATCGGCGACGGCATCAATGGGAGGACAGTCGATGAAAATGTAATCATAACGCGGCCTTATTTCCTGCAAGACATCCTTCAAACGGTCTGAAGCCAACAGCTCGGAAGGATTGGGCGGAATGGTGCCAGCAGGCAGGATGTCGGGCATGGAACCGTCGCCGAACGGATATATTATGCCGTCCACACTGTCGGTATGCCGTCCGAGATAGTCGCTAAGGCCGGGCTTCGGATTGCCTGCATGCCGCGAAAGTCCGGCCTTGCGCAGGTCGCAGTCAACAAGAAGCACGCGCTTTCCTTTGATTGAAAGGCTCATAGCGACGTTCAAAGCGAGAAAAGTCTTGCCGCTGCCACTGTTGAACGATGTGAACATGTGTACGTTTGCGCCGTCAGAAGGAACATTAAGAAACTCGATGTTCGTGCGCATTATGCGGAACGCTTCATTGACCAAGTCGTTGCATCCGTCCTTAACCACAACGCCATAGTCCTTCGCATGCGGCACGCACCATGCCTGCAAGCCGCGCCGTTCTTCCTCAACCATCGGGATTTCGCCCATGAACGGAGCGGTGACGGCATTATCAACGTCCTTGCGTCCGCGCACTTTGTCGTTGAGACTCTCCATCAGATACAGTACGCCGGTAGGCAAAGCCAGACCTATAACCAATGCAATCAGCATTATCTGGCCGGTCTTCGGAGCAAGCGGAGCATTGCTTCCGGTGGGAGACTTGACAATTTGCGTATTGTCGGCAGTGAACGATTGCGACAGCTGGTTTTCCTCCCTGCGCTGCAAAAGGAAAAGATATAGTGCTTCCTTGACCTTCTGCTGGCGTTCCACTGACAGCAATACTTTGGCCTGTGTGGGGTTTGTCGAAATGTCGGTATTTGTCTTCTGCTCGTAATTCTGCAAGTGCCCGATGTGCGTTGACAGGGACACTATGAGGTTGTTGATTGAGTTCAACACCGAGCGCCGCAACTGCGCAAGCTGCTTGTCCATGTCTTTTATCAGCGGATTACTTTCCCCGCTGTTCGCCGCAAGCTTGTTCCGCTCCAGCTGCAAGGAGTTGAACTTGTCGATAAGCACGTCGATTTTATCATTGTCAAGGCCAACATTGACAGGTATAAGCTGGTTGGTATTGGCGCGTGCGGCAATGAAGTCACGTATGTAACCTGCCACAGAGAGTTGTGTGTTCAGGCTCAACAATATGGCGGAGTTCTTGTCAGCACGCTCCATTGACAAGTTGTAAGCCTTCTCTATGTCAGGCAGCAGGTTGTCACTCTTGTACTTCGATATGTCGGTGTCAACGCTGTCAAGCTCACGTTCGATTATTGCCAGACGCTCGTCAAGGAAACGCGTGGCTCCGGCTGCAGCCTCGTTGCGGTTCTTTATCCACACTTTGTTATATATGTCGATTACCGCCGCAAGTATGTCCTCTGCCCTTTCGCCCGACACGTCACGGTAAGACAGTTCGAGAATGGTTGACTTCTTGTCGCCGATTTCTACCGAAAGGCCGCCTATGAAGCGGCCGGCCGCATCACGGCTGGTGGTTTTACGCACGTCAATCTCGTCATTGCCGGCCACCGCACTGGCGTAATGTTCCTGCCGTTCTATGGTCAACCGCCCCACAGGAGTGCTGACAGTCTGGCCTACGTTGCACGTCATGTCGGGCGTGTCTTGCCTCTTTCCGTTCTTCACGAAGTCAGACATCTCAACCGTTCCGTCGCCCGTAAGGCCGATGTGAAGCGACGCGGTCTCGTCAGGTTTGATGTCATGGAACACCACTTTAACGGGCAACTGCTTTCCGTACAGCGTCTTGTCATAGAATGTTCCGCGCGTTGTGTAGCTTACGTAAAGGCCCAACCTGTTTACAACTTCCAGCATGACATCGGGCGACTTTATGGCTGCGATGACATTGCTGGCATTCGTATTGTCGGAAAAGAAGCCGAAGTCCATGTAGTCGTTGAGCATCTCGTTGATGACGGCCGGCTTGCGGTTGCGCTCCAGCACCATGATTGAAGCTTCGCGCTGATATACCGGCTGTGTCTTCTTCACATACAGCACGGCCACAAAAAGGGCGACGAGGACCGTTGCGACGTACCACCGCCAATGCGCAATGCACACTGCCATGATGTCGCGCAGTCCTGTTCCTGACGTCTGTTCGTCGATAGTCTGGATATTGTCGGATGTGTTCATTTGTCTTTGCTGTTATGGGTATTGACGCCGTTTATTTCCTTTTCACATACACAACGTCGTTCTGACGCAGATAGTAAGCCGGCGAAGCGTACACACTGGCGGCTGAAGTCAGGTCGACAACATGCGACACCTGGCGGCGGCCATCGCGCCTTACAACCATCACATGGCGGCGGTCGGCCTTGCGTGTAAGGTCGCCTGCCAGACCGAGAGCATCGAAGATGGTAATGCAGTCACGCTTAATGGGGTAACGCCCGGGGCTTCTCACCTCACCGAGCACGGACAGGGCGAGGTTGCAGAACTCGGCAGTGACGACGCAATCGTCGAGCAGCCGGCCTTCGGCAAGCCGCCTCTTGATGTCCCGGCACAGCTCTGCACGCGTAAGTCCGGCCACATGCAGAGTGCCGAGAAAAGGGAAGTCGATGTTGCCGTCACGGTCTATCGTATATTGAGAAAAGCCTTGCACGGCAGTTGTGTCGGCTCCGGCAACGCCTTGGGACACAGCCGGAAGATTGAACAGTGCCGACAGCTTTGCGTCACGGCAACTGACTATGATTGAGATTTTGTCAAACGGCTGAAGCCTGATTTCGCTTGCCTCAACCGCAGTGAAAGCGCTGTCGCCGCGCATGTCAGCCAAAAACGACGAACTCCGCGATGTGCCGCACGAGCACAGCACGGCGGCCAACAGCGCATATAACACAATATGTCTGGCCATAAAAAACTATGCTTTATCTTTTTGAATTTGGTATAAACAACGTGCAAAAGTAAAGCATTAGTCTATAAAAAAACTGAAGAAACGCGCTTTTTAAGCGTTTTTTTATGTTTTATTAATCAACACAGGAGCTGCACATCACCGCCTGCTGGCCTCTATGCCAAATTCGCTGACGTTTGAAACGACGTCGTGATTGCCCCTTACGGCATACACACGGAAGGTAAGGCGGCCGTCCTTCAGCCTCTTTCCGGCCTTCACCATTGCCGTATAACGCACGCCCTTGCCCGGCAATATGCGCTCAACGTGTATGGTGTTCGATATGGTTACGTGCTTGCTCCCGGTAGTTTCCACAACCATGGGCTGCACGTCGTAAACGGTCTCCTGCGACCTGTTGTACACCTCGAAGATGACCTTGCACAGCTCGCCTCCGTTCAAACGGCGGTCTTGGTTGTCGTCAACGAAGCGCGCATTGCACACTTCCAACGGATGCGCCGCCGTATTCCGCGGCTGGCGTATGTCGTCATAACGCACCGACGGCGTTACGTCGGTAGGCTGCGTGGCGGTATAGTCGCCCGTATAATCAGGGCCTTGAAAGTCGTAAAGCACATCGTCGCCACTGCCGGTGGGGTCGAAACCGCTCTCGTCCTCATAGCTCTGGCCGTAGTCGCGGCTGTCATATCCGTGGCCGCGCGTGGCCGCCTCGCGGTGCTCGATGTACTTCTGTTCAAACCGCGCGTCACTATACGCCCCCTGTTCCGTCACCTTCTTGTCGGCCTGAGCACCCATGGCGCCGCCCACAACGGCGCCTCCGGCCATGCCGACCAGCGTGCCTATGTCGCTGCCGCGCGGCCCTCCGGCTATTCCGCCGACAGCCGAACCTATGACCGAACCTAACGTTGCGCCCGAAAAAGCGCCCGTACCCGTATATGTTCCGCAACCGCCAAGCAGCATGACAGCCGCCAACGGCAATACAACAAACCTCTTCATAACAGCCTCCTCTTAATTGTCTACACCGCAAAAGTACGCATTTAAGCTGACAACACGGTGCGAAAAATTCCTAAAAATGATAGGAAAAGCCCTATTTCTGCAAACATACGGGCGACGCAACGGCAAATGACAATTCGGTTACAATCAGCCGGCCGCGCCCCGTTTTTGTAACACAGATGACGGAAAATGCCTAACTTTGCCGGCAAAAACAAAACTAATCATCTGGATATGAGAAGATTATCACTTGTAATCATGTCAGCCCTGCTGACGCTGACAGCCGCCGCGCAGACTGCGTGGGACGAAATACGACAGAACCCGAAACTGGCCGCAGGCAAGTATTTTGCCTACGAGCCGCACGAACCCGAAGCCGCGACGCCGCCCGAAGGCTACGCGCCGTTCTACGTATCGGCGTTCGCACGCCACGGCTCGCGCTACCTGACAGACCGCGAGAAGTACACCGAGCCGATGACCGCGCTGGCCAAGGCCGACAGCGCGGGATGCCTCACTGCCGACGGACGGCGCGCCCTCGACATAATAAAGGCCATGTACGCCGAAGCCGAAGGCCGCTACGGCGAGCTTACAAAGAAAGGAGCGGAGCAGCACCGGCTGCTCGTTGACCGCATGGCCGGCCGCTGGCCGGAAGTGTTTGCCGACGGAGTGCATGTAGATGCGCGCTCAACGACAAAGAGCCGCGCCTTCCTTTCCATGGCCAACGGCTGCGTGGAGCTGGCCCGGCTGAACCCGGAACTGCGCATAACGATGGACGCCAGCCTGAAAGACGTGCCTTACATAAAGTACAAGAGCAAGGCTTACGACAAGCAGCACCTTGCCAACCAGGACGAAGTGTACCGCCGGGCAGACAGCGCATACGTGCATCCGGCGCGCCTCATGGCGCAGCTTTTCACCGGCACGGCATACGTCCGCGGCAACATCGCATCGCCGACAACGCTGATGCAGCAGCTCTTCGAGCTTGACGGCATCAGCCAGAGCAGCTACGGCATGCCCTCGCTCGGTTTCCTGTTCTCGCCCGAAGAGCGCTACGACCTGTGGCAACGCAACAACTTCGAGTGGTATTACGAGAAGGGAGCGTCGCCCCTTAGCGACGGGTGCATGTACAAGTTGGGGCGCAACATGCTTGAAAACTTTGTGCTGACTGCCGACACCGTAATCGCATCGGGCAACAAATGCGTCACCCTGCGCTACGGACACGACACCCAGCTGGCACCCTTCGCCGCCCTGATGGGATGCGGAGAGCTGACCCGACAGACAACCGACTGGCAGCGCATAGCCGACACTTACCGCACATACCGCATCATACCGATGTGCGGCAACGTGCAGATGGCCTTCTACCGCAAGGCCGGAACAGACGACATCCTCGTGCGCGTGCTGCTCAACGAGCGCGATGCCGACCTGCCCGTAGCAACCGACTGCGCCCCGTTCTACCACTGGAAAGAACTCCGCGCATACTGGATGAACACCGTAAACGCCATCACCCTGCCGCCCGTCAAGGCCGAAGAAGACTGACAAATATCACCATCCACATAACACTTTGACACTCAACGCATTACAAAAGGCCATGTTTTAGCTTCTAAAACATGGCCTTTTAGCGTGCAAAAGACGGCCTTTTACATTGCAAAAGCCCATCAATTGGAAAACCATAGCTGTATAGCCAAATGTCAGACTACCGCCAACCACAAAGAAACGAGTCGTCCAACAGTCCCATTACTCCCAGTTCTCCCAGCCCTCCCAGTCACATTCCATCCCGCAACCAGTAAAAAAGCAAAAGACCACCAACGAAGAAACGGTTTCTTGAAAAAATGACGTATATTTGCAGATACAGGCATTATGAATAACATTTTACAACTGACATGACGATAAAAGATTTCGTGACAAAGTTCCGCGAGGCGTTCGGCGACAGTACGCCGCTGCCCGTGGCCTTCGGCTACAGCCACAAGGCGGCGGCTGAAGCAAGGCACATTCCGCGCTGCATGATAGGCGCAATACGCAAGGTTTGTGACGGCGAGCCGCTCACTTTGACAACTGACAACGTGCTGTGTGGCGGCGGCGGACTGTACACTGCATTCCGGCCGATGCCCGAACGGGTGCCGGTGTTCGTATCGGAAGCAGAGCATTACAAGCAGACAAAGGAGATGGTGAAAGACTATATCGACCGTCTGGACATACGGCTGGCGGACAAGCCTTACCTGAACTTCATGCGCATTGACCGTTTGGAGAGCCTTGACGGCGTGGAGGGAGTGGTGTTCTTCGCCACGCCCGACGTGCTTTCGGGTCTCTGCTCGTGGGCGTTCTACGACAATAACGCCGATGATGCCGTGTGCACACGCTTCGCTTCGGGATGCAGCAGTATCGTGACCTTCGCCGTAAACGAGAACAGACGCGGCGGACGGAGCTGCTTCGTCGGCCTGCTTGACCCCTCGGCGCGCCCCCTTGTACCAAAGAACGAACTGACGTTTGCCGTCCCTGCCTGCCGGTTCAGCGAGATGCTTGGCACAATGGAGCAGTCGGCCTTGTTCCAAAAGGCGTATTCGATAATAAGGAAACGCATAAACGGAGAGATACAAAAGGACTGAACGGACGACCCACCCCAACCCTCCCGAAGGGAGGGAGTTTGATTACCTGTATCCGTTTGGCTATAGATAAATGTGAGTCTGGCACCGTTTTTCTACACGTCACGGCATCGACTGCATAACACATTGACACTCAACGCATTACAAAAGGCCATGTTTTAGTTTCTAAAACATGGCCTTTTGGATGGTAAAAGGTGGCCTTTTGCATTACAAAAGGCCACCAATTGAAAATATAACTGATTTTACTTGCTTCGCGTCACAGCCTCACCGTGACTTTCTTTCCTGTGTAGGTAACGGTCTTTTCCTTGCCGTCGGGCGTGCGGACGGTGAACGTGCGGCTTGCCAGCATACCCGGATAAGAGCCGCGGCGCGCGCCGATGGTGAGGCGGCGAGCCTTGTCGTCCCATGTCATCGGTATTTCGGTGTACGCCCCTTTCTCGTAGTTGTAGTTGTCAAACTCGTCCTCATAGAGCGTGAACTGTCCGTCGGCACCGGGGTAAACGCGGATAACGAGCGCGTCCCAAGGCTTCTCCGTGGCATACTGAACATCCGGGCCGAACGGCACTATGCTGCCTGCGCGGACGTAAAGGGGCACGAGGTCGAGCGTGGTTTCACGCGTTATGTCCTGTCCGCCGCCGTGCCTCTCGCCCGTCCAGAAGTCATACCACGTTGCGCCTTCAGGCAGATAAACCGTTGTCTGCTTCTTCTGCGTGAAGTCAACGGCAGCCTCTTGCCCGTCTGCCTTGCCGCTGCTGTCGCGGTTCCAGCCGGTCATTTCGTCCATCTTAACCACCTTCTCAGGGGTATATTGAGCCTCAAGCACAGGGGCGACAAGCAGCGACCGGCCGAACATATACTCGTCGGGCATGTCCCATACGCGGCGGTCGCCGGGGAAGTCCATCACCAACGCGCGCATGAACGTCGCCTGGCGGTGGGTCACATCCCAAGAAGTAGAGTAGATGTAAGGCAGCAACGAATAGCGCAGACGTATCATTTTCTCGATGGCGTCATACACAAGTTCGCCCTTTTTCCCGAACAAATAGATTTCACGTGGAGTGTCGGCGCCGTGCGAACGCATCATAGGCGTGAACGCGCCGAACTGCAACCAGCGCACGAAAAGTTCCTGAAAGAGGGGGTTCCTTGTGGCTGTTCCGTCGGCAAGGTTATACTGGCTGGCAAAGAATCCGCCGATGTCGTTGTTCCAATGAGGCATGCCGCAGAGCGAGAAATTAAGCCCGGCAGGCACCTGTTTGCGAAGGTTCTCCCATGAAGAGGCCACATCGCCCGACCATACATTGGCTCCGTAGCGCTGCTGTCCTACAAAACCCGAGCGCGTAAGTATGAACACACGCTTGTCGGAAGTCACGCCGCGCTGATGCTCGTAAACGCCTCCGACTGCAGCAAGTGGGTACGCATTGCGCACCTTGCGGAACGAACCGAGGTATGTCTTCTGGTCAAGGTCAGAAGGTTTGAAGTCAAGATGGTCAGGGTCTGTAGAGTCCATCCACCACGCGTCCATGCCATACTTGAAGATGCCGGCGTTCAGATACTTCCAATAAATGTCCCTGGCTTCGGGCGAATAGGCGTCATACACCTTCACGCCTGATGGATAATCCGGGTTCGGAGGCCATCCTTCAGTACCAGCCGAAGGCCATGTCTTGAAGTCATAGAGCAGGCCTTTCGGTGCAAGTTCGCGGTAAGGCTTAGTCATCGGGCCGAAAGACGACCAGATGGATATGGCCATGTGGGCGTTCATTGAGTGCACGTCGTCGAGCATTTTCTGGGGATTATAGAAAAGCGGATTGGTAAACTCCATCGAGTTCCACAGGTAATTGCCGCCCCAATACTGCCAGTCCTGTATTATTCCGTCAAGAGGCACGCCCAGCTCGCGGTACTTGCGCACAACGCCAACCACCTCGTCCTGGCTCTTGTAGCGCTCCTTGCTCTGCCAAAAGCCGTAAGTCCACAGCGGGAACATGGGCACCTGGCCGGTAAGCCGGCGCATGCAGGCCACCACTCCGTCGGCGTTGCCGCCGTACATGAAGTAATAATCGACGCACGTTCCTACCTCGAAGTCGAACGAAAGGCCGCCTGCATTGTCGGTGAACGTCACTGGCGAATAGTTGTCGAAGAACAGGCCGTAGCCCTTTACCGACTGGATGAAGGGGCTGCTGTCCTCCAGATTGCTCTGTATGAGATATTTCTGCTGGTCGCGCTGGCTCATCTTGCCGGTCTGGAGCTGACCCAATCCGTATATGGGTTCATCCTTGTCAAGGGTGAAAGACTGGCATACGCGGTAACAGCCCTTGTCTACACCGCTCTCGACAGGTGTGAAAACCGACGCGCCCTTTTCCTTCAGCAGGCTGTTGCCTGCGGCATCAGCGAAGCTCACCGTGCCGTCGTTTCTGTCAATCGTGACGCTAACCTCGCGGCTTTTCAGCGTCACTGTGCCGTCAGCCTCGGCCAGCTTGAACTTTGTCTCTTCAGGAACCATTACCACGGCGAGGCTCTTCTCTTCCGGCGCAGCCGCCTGCGGAGCCTTCACCACGCGGACAATCGAAGGCGAATAAAACGTGACCTCACACTTGAACTTGCCTCCCTGAACGTCGAGACGCACACCTTGCGCCGTCCGCCCGACGCCCTGCGCCGCCGCAGGCAGACACATCAGAAGTGCAAGAAAGGCCACGGCCAAATAACGAAATGCTTTCATTGATACGTGTTTTTAATTAGGAATTAGATATTTCAGCCGCAAAAATACGAAATAATAAGACACCAAGCAAGCATCAGCCACACTTTTAGCAGCCTTTGGATTACGACGCACGGTAATCGTCATGCCGCACAGCGATGCGGCATCCAGAGGATATAAGAACCTCAAATTGTGATAGTTGCATATACTGGATGCCGCATCGCCGTGCGGCATGACAGTTACCGAGTGCCTCATTTGCAGCTAAATAAATAATGGTAATCAAGCTCCCTCCCTTCGGGAGGGTTGGGGTGGGTTTCTAAAAGGCCGTCTTTCAGCTTCCAAAAGGTGGCCTTTTGCACGGTAAAAGGCCATCAATTGCACGCTAAAAGGCCACCTTTTGGAAAGCCGCGGAAAACAAGGCGTTTGGCAACCGTCCGACAACGGCGGAAACAATGGCCGCCATACGGTCTGCCGCCGGTATGGAACGAACCGCCAAACAGTTAAAATATCAAAAAAGAAAGGCTTTATAAGGTTACACCGTATATCTTTTTTCCTTAACTTTGCAGCCGCAAACAAAGGATAGGGAAACAAAACATGGGAATTTATACGGTCTTTTACAAAAACAAAATCAGTAAATTCCACTCATGGGGAGCGGCAGCTTTGATTTAAAGTCAGCTTCTCTTTTTACCGCCATATCCATTCCATCATTATAACATAACCAATCAACTTATGAGCAAAAAGAAAAGGCTCATAGGGCTGTTGTGCGCCACAGCCCTATGCAGCCAGGGGTTATATGCCCAGTCACAACTGATGGGCATAGACGAATTACTACGCCTTGCCGACGCACAAAGCAAAAGCATCCAGACTTACAGAACTGGGACTGAAGCCGCCGGTGAAGCCCTGAAAGCGGCCAAGGCACAGCGGTTGCCCGACGTAAACGTGTCGCTTTCGGCCAGTTATCTTGGCAACGGGAAGATTTGGGACAGGGATTTCGGCAACGCGATGACGGTTGACATGCCCCACTTCGGCAACAACTTCGTCATTGAGGCGCAACAGGTAATTTATGCCGGAGGCGCCATCAGCAGCGGCATCAGGCAGGCCGAACTCGGCAAACAGCTGGCGGAACTCGACCTGCAAAAGGACATTCAGGAAGTGCGTTTCCTGCTTCTCGGGCATTACCTGAACCTGTACAAGCTGGACAATCACATCAAAGTGCTGCAAGACAACATAAGGCTGACCGACGAAGTGATTGCCAACATGAAGGCAAAAAGGGAGCAGGGCACCGTCCTGAAGAACGACATCACGCGCTATGAGCTGCAAAAGGAACAGCTGAACCTTCAGCTGACAAGGACAAGGGACGCACGCACCACAGCCAACTTCCAGCTCGTTACCACACTGCATCTGCCCGAAGGGACGGAAATAAAGCCTGACACCGCAATGCTGGAACAGAAGATACAGACGCTCACGGAGAACGAATGGCAGGACATGGCGAGGGCGAACAACATTCTGCTGAAGCAGACGCAGACCGCCATACGGCTTAACGAGCAGAAGGTAAAGCAGGAACGCGCTGAACGGTTGCCCCACATCTCGATAGTGGCCGCCGACCATCTGGACGGCCCGGTAACCATCGAAGTGCCCGCGCTTGACAACAACTTCAATTACTGGTACATAGGAGTGGGGATAAAATACAACCTGTCGTCGCTGTTCAAAAACAACAACAGGCTGCGGCAGGCACGGCTGAACGTGCGGCAGGCGCAGGAGAACCACCAGCTGGCACAGGAGAAAATAAAGAACGACGTGCAGGAAGGCTATGTGAACTTCATGACCTCATTCACCGACTTGAGGACGCAGGAGAAAAGCGTTAAGCTGGCCGACGAGAACTACAGCGTGACCGACAACCGCTACAAGAACGACATGGCGCTGCTTACCGACATGATAGACGCAAGCAACATGAAGCTAAGCGCCGACTTAGGATTAGTGAACGCGCGCATAAACATCCTGTACAACTATTACAAGATGAAATACATCACACACACATTATAAACACATTAAAGAACAGATTGTCATCATGGTAACGAGAAAAACAAAAAAGCTGATTTACAATACAACCGTCATTGCACTGCTGCTGATTGGCGTCGCGTATGTATGTTCAAGGTTCATACACCTTGGAAACGTTGAATATACCGACAACGCGCAGGTGAGGCAGCACATAACCCCTGTCAACACGCGCGTTCAGGGCTTCATAAAGAAGATTTATTTCGATGAATACAAGCCTGTACACAAAGGCGACACGCTGCTTGTCATCGAGGACTCGGAATTCAAGTTGCGGCTGGCGCAGGCCGAAGCCGACCTTGCCAACGCCCTTGCAGGCCGGCAGGCAACCAACGCAGGCATAGCAACCACGCAGAACAACATCAGCGTGAACGACGCTACGGTTGAGGAAATACGGGTGCAAAGGGCGAATGCCGGACGCGAACTGCAACGCTACAAGAAACTGTTGGAGCAGGACGCAGTGACCAAACAGCAGTATGACAACGTGAAAACGGCCTACGACGCCATCAACGCCAGATACGAACAGGCACTCAGGACACGGCATTCAACATCGCTGTCAAAGAACGAACAGGGCCACCGTTTGGGGCAAAACGAGGCGGCGGTGCGCCTCGCTCAGGCTGCGGTTGACCTCGCCAAGCTCAACCTTTCATACACTGTCATAGTGGCGACATGCGACGGAGTGACGGGCAGGAAGGACATACACGAGGGCCAGCTGGTGCAGCCAGGACAGACGATGGTCGACATTGTAGACGACGGCGAGCTGTGGGTTGTCGCCAATTACCGCGAGACCCAGCTGCCGAACATCAAGGAGGGAGCCAGCGTAACATTTACGGCCGATGCCGTTCCGGGCGTTGAATACAAGGGCGTTGTCGAGTCGTTGTCCGACGCTACGGGCGCGGCCTTCTCGCTGATACCGCAAGACAACGCCACAGGAAACTTCGTAAAGGTGGAGCAAAGGGTGCCGGTACGCATCCGTCTGCATGGCAACGACACGGCCGACGTGCGCCGTTTGAGGGCCGGCTTCAATGTGGAATGTAAAGTGAAATACTGAAAATGAACGGTACTATGCCTTTTTCCATGCCGATGTTCAGGAGCTTCGTGCCTGAAAAGATACGGCCTTGGATTTACGTTTTCATAGCTGTCACCTTCCAGTTCTCCGGCGGACTTTACCTCGGAACGCTTAACCAGATGATGGGAGAGACGGCGCTTATGAGGGAAGACCTCACGATGTGCCTTTTCGCCAACCTGTCGGGAATGGCCATCTACTTTCCGGTGTTGTTCCGGATGAAGTTCCGTTTCACCAACAAAACACTGCTGTGCGCCGCGGCTACCGGCGTTCTGCTGTGCAATCTGGCCGCACCGCACATCACACTGCTGCCCTTGCTGTGGCTTGTGTGCTTCATCGAGGGTATATGCAAGATACAGGGAACGTTCGAGTGCATGTCGAACATCCAGCTGTGGATGACCCCCAAGCGCGACTTCACGGTGTTCTTCCCCATGCTGCACATAATAATACTGGGCAGCATGCAGCTGTCCGACCTGCTTGCCACTTGCCTGATGTATCACTACCACTGGGATTTCATGCAGCTGTTCATCTGCGGAACAATGATGGTTGACCTGCTCATACTTACCGTTTGCACGCGACATTTCCGCATGTTCAAGAAGTTTCCGCTCTTCGGCATCGACTGGTTAGGGGCTGTCCTGTGGGCGGCATTGGTCTTGGAAGTGACGTTCCTGTTCAACTACGGCGACTATTACGACTGGTGGAACAGCCCCGTGATACGCCGGTTGAGCGTGGTCGCGGCGGTAACGTTCATCGTCTGCATAGGCCGTATGTTCTCAATCAGGCACCCGTACCTTGAGCCTAAGATGTGGACTTACCGCTATCTGCTGCCCATACTCATACTGGTTGCGCTGGTGGAGATGCTTCTCTCAACCGAACATGTGCTTGAAGAGATATTCCTTGAAGAGGTGATGCACTACGGAACTATGACCGCCGTGCAGCTCGACTGGCCGGTACTGGTCGGATGCGTTGCCGGCTGCCTGTTCTCGTTTTGGTGGATGCACGTAAGGCGTTTCCACTATCTGCGCCTGCTGATAGTCGGGCTTTTCGGGATGGCGTGCTACCTGCTGTACTTCTACTTCGCAATGTCGGGCGACATGCACATATCCCAGCTCTGCCTGCCTATGGCCTGCCGGGGCTTCGGCTACGCAGTGCTGAGCGTGACGTTCATGACCTGCGCGGAGGAGATTATGAGCTTCCAGCACTTCTTCCAGGCGTTGTCGGTGTTCAATATGCTGCACATGGTGATGGGCGGAGTTATCGGCGCGGCCATCTTCACGCGTGCAATGAAGTACTACATTCCCGACAACATGTCACGCTACGGGGCGGCGGTTGACAACGTGGCGGCAAGCAGGGAGGCCGTAAACGTTCCTCACATGATGGAGACCTTCATGCAGCAAATGACCGAAATAAGCATAAAGCAGGTGTACGGATGGGCGGCATACGCCTGCATCTTCCTGCTGTTGCTGTTCCTTCTGTACGACGCTCCGATGCGGAGAAACCTCAAGCAGATGCCCAGTTGGCAGGCGGTGAGAAAACAGGTGATGAAGAGCCTCACATCAAGAAAAACGAAACAGCAAAACGCCTGATAACCACCGCCTTTGCAAAAGGCCGTCAATCGCATTGCAAAAGACCGTGTTTTGCACGCCAAAAAGTGGCCTTTTAGAAGCTAAAAGGCCACCTTTTGGGAAACGCCCGTAAACAGGCCACTGGCAAAGGCTCGGCCCCTCAGCCTGCCACAGGCCGGACATGAGACACTGCATGACAAAATTCCACACGACAGCCAATGGCTGGCATACCTGAAAAACATCATATTATTCCGCCACGCCAAAGGCATAAAGACCGATGTTTTTTGTATTTTTGCAGGACAACATACGATAAATGACATGGCAGAATACAACTTGGAAAGATTTATAAAGGCGCAAGACGCTGCTTATTCAGGCTACGCCACAGCCTTGGCGGAAGTGAAAGCCGGGCGCAAGCGGTCGCACTGGATATGGTATGTGTTCCCACAAATAAAAGGCTTGGGGCACAGCTACAATTCCGAATACTACGGCATCTCATGCCTGGCCGAGGCCAAAGCCTACCTTGCCGACAGCACTCTCGGCCCTCGCCTGCACGAAATAACGCAGGCGTTGCTCGCCATTGACGGCAAGTCGGCAACCGAAATACTCGGCGGAATAGACGCACTGAAAGTGAAATCGAGCATGACCCTGTTCGACGCAGCAGTCCCCGGCGGCATCTTCGCCACCGCTCTGGAAAAGTATTATGACGGCAAGCGCGACGCGCTTACCCTATCAAGGCTCGGCAAGTAAACGCCGGAAATACCGTAAAAGGGCATGCGACAGACACAACAAGGCACACACAGCCGGCCTGCCGACAACTTCAGACGCATGGCCGACAGACTTTTGGGGTGGCAATAAAAAAGAAAATCAGGAAAAGACATGGACAAGTCGGTTATAATAATGAACTTCTCGGGCGTGTACAATGAAGAGCCTTTTGCACGAAACCCACGCTTCACGCATCTTGACTGCACACACCTGCACGGCACAGACTGCTACTGCGACGAGGAAGGGCAACGCTCAATACGCCGCATCATAGCACCCTACCCTGCCCGAGGCATACACTTCATCGACTCGGGCGACTACCATTACGTAACAAAATTCTGGACGGATAAAATCAACACGCCGTTCTCGCTCGTACTCTTCGACCACCACACTGACATGCAGCCGTCACGCTGGAGCGGCGTATTGTCGTGCGGAGGCTGGGTGAAAGACATGCTCGACAGCAACAGTCTGCTGTCGCACGTCGTAATACTTGGCATCCCGGAAAACAGCGTAGCCACAATTCCCGGAATATATCTCAACCGGGTCATGGCATTCACCGACAGTCAACTGCACGGCCATGCGGCAGAACAACGGCCTCTGTCAATATCGGAACCGCTGTACATCTCAATAGACAAGGACGTGCTCGACACCAGTTCGGCACGTACCGACTGGGAACAGGGCACGCTGACGCTCGACGAAATGAAGCGCGTGCTGCACCTTATCCTGAAGCATGAAAAAATTATCGGCATTGACATCTGCGGCGAATGCCCCGTAACGCTCCGCCTGTTTGACGACGACAACTCCCTCGCCATCGACGACAAGGCCAACCGCGAGTTGCTTGCCATGTTCAAACAGCAGGGGCTTTTCTAAACGGAAAAGCGGCTACACGTCAGCTTCCGCACCGTATTTCGGAGATACTCCGTAACGGTTGGGTTCCGGGTCGCTGTCAATACACAGCATTACGATTAAGACAATCCTGTAAACCGCGACCAAGATTACCAACAAAATATACTTTCCCAGCAGGGAAACAATAACGCCTGTATCCTCAAAACCCGCATCAACATGGTACAGGCTGAGACGAAGCACATCATAGACGAAAACAACAAGAAGCACTACCTTTAGCAGGGCGAGTCCGCCCCACCACCATCCGCTGCGCCCTGTGTCGTGCAAACGGCGGAACGTAAGAGGTATAGTAAGAAGTGAAAGCACAAACGCGCCGAACGGCGTAAGCACGAAATTGGCAAGGAACACGACGAGAAACGTCCACCAATACTCCGAACGGCGCGAACGCCCGGTAAACTGGAATATCTTATTACCGGCAGCCTTCAACGCCTCGGCAATTCCCAACATGGGATAAAACTCGTCTTTAATCATTGCTGTCATGTTTTAACGTAAGCCCGGTATAATGGCAATAACTTATAAATGTCATGACTTATCCTTTGTAGGGACATGATTATACCGGACTTGCGCTGTATTATTATCACTTTACAAAAGTAACAATATTTTGCCAAAACAAGAAATCTGACCCGACTATTATGGCAACTTACAAAAACAGCTGCCGGAATACACATGAAAAAACGCTCCTTCCCGTCACAGGAAGGAGCGTTATAATAGAGATATACTTCTTAACTTGATTATTCAGCCTTTGCTGCTTCTTCAGCAGGAGCTTCAGCCTTGGCCTCCTCAGCTACGGGAGCTTCGGTTGCAGCAGGAGCTGCTTCAGCACCCTTTGAACGGCGGCTGCGGCGTGTCTTCTTGGCTGTCTTCGGAGTCTTGGCCATGTTCTCATCGAAGTCAACAAGCTCGATGAAGCAAACATCAGCAGCGTCACCCTGACGGGTACCGAGCTTGATGATGCGGGTATAGCCTCCGGGACGGTCGGCCACCTTAGGAGCAACTTCCTTGAAAAGCTCTGTTACGGCATACTTGTTCTGCAAGTAGCGGAAAACGACACGGCGCGAAGTCGTAGTGTCGGTTTTTGAACGGGTAATCAGAGGCTCCACATACATCTTGAGGGCCTTGGCCTTTGCGAGAGTCGTAGTGATTCTTTTGTGCATTATCAGCGAGATGGCCATGTTTGCGAGCATAGCCTTACGGTGAGATGCAGTACGGCTCAAATGGTTGAATTTCTTATTATGTCTCATTTTTGTTAATTCGTTTTGGGACAACCTGCGTCCGTGGCTGCCGAAGCAAGTCGGCAGCCACGATGCCAGGATTTATTCTTTGTCCAATTTGTACTTTGAAATGTCAGTTCCAAACGACAGATTCAGACTCTCGAGCAAATCATCAAGCTCTGAAAGCGATTTCTTACCGAAGTTGCGGAACTTCAAGAGGTCGGTCTTGTTGTACTGTACAAGGTCGCCGAGTGTCTCGACGTCGGCTGCCTTCAGACAGTTCAGGGCACGTACCGAGAGGTTCATGTCCACGAGCTTGGTCTTGAGCAGCTGGCGCATGTGGAGAACTTCCTCGTCAAATTCCTGGTTGCCGTCAACATCGTTGTTCTCAAGAGTAATCTTCTCGTCAGAGAACAGCATGAAGTGGTAAATCAGGATTTTGGCGGCCTCTTTCAGCGCGTCTTTCGGGTGTATGGAACCGTCCGTCGTAACTTCAATCACGAGTTTGTCGTAGTCGGTCTTCTGCTCGACACGGTACGGCTCAACCGCGTATTTCACGTTACGAATAGGAGTGTAAATAGAATCGATAGGAATTACGTTGACGTCAGTGCAGAACTCGCGGTTCTCGTCAGCAGGGACGTAGCCGCGGCCTTTGTTGATGGTAAGGTCTATCTGCATTGAGGCTTTGGCATCTAAATGACAAATCACCAAGTCAGGGTTTAACACTTCAAATCCAGTCAGATACTTACCGATGTCGCCTGCTTTGAACTCGGTAGAATTCTCCACGGTGACACTAACTTTTTCGTTCTCGAATTCTTCTACTACTTGCTTGAACCTTACTTGCTTCAGGTTCAAGATAATGTTGGTGACATCCTCTTTTACGCCAGGTACAGAGGAAAACTCATGCTCAACACCCGCAATGCGTATGGTGTTGATAGCATACCCCTCAAGCGATGAAAGAAGAATGCGGCGCAGGGCGTTGCCGATAGTAACGCCGAAGCCAGGCTCAAGAGGACGGAATTCGAACTTGCCGAATTTGTCATTGGCCTCCAACATTACGACTTTATCAGGTTTTTGAAATGCTAATATCGCCATTAACTTAATGATTTATTTAGAATACAACTCAACGATTAACTGTTCCTTTATGTTCTCGGGAATGTCGGCGCGCTCCGGCTTGTGGAGGAGCTTGCCGCTCTTTGTATTCTCATCCCACTCAATCCAAGGATACTTGCTGTGATTGAAACCTGCAAGAGCTGCCTCAATCACTTCAAGCGACTTAGCCTTCTCGCGGACACCCACTACCTGACCCGGCTTTACCGAATAAGAGGGGATGTTCACTACCTGGCCGTCAACCACGATGTGACGGTGGCCTACCAACTGGCGGGCAGCCGCACGGGTGGGAGCTATGCCAAGACGGAACACGACATTGTCCAAACGGCACTCAAGGTTCTGGAGAAGAACCTCACCGGTAATGCCGTCTGCCTTGGCTGCCTTTTCGAACATATTACGGAACTGACGCTCAAGTACACCGTATGTGTATTTAGCTTTTTGCTTCTCTGCCAACATGACACCGTACTCAGACATCTTTCTGCGACGGTTGTTGCCATGCTGTCCAGGAGGGAAGTTCCTTCTGGACAAAACTTTGTCCGCACCAAAGATGGGTTCTCCAAAACGGCGCGCGATTTTCGATTTCGGTCCTATATATCTAGCCATAATATTTTAATTGCTTTTCTGTCCTCCGCATAAACGGGATAATGATGCGGAGCCAATGTTTGTTTGTGTACTTGAATTAAACTCTTCTCCTCTTCGGGGGACGGCATCCGTTGTGCGGTAACGGTGTTACGTCAACAATCTCTGTCACTTCGATGCCTGCGCCATGTACGGCACGGATAGCCGACTCACGTCCATTACCCGGTCCCTTGACATAAGCCTTGACTTTACGCAAACCAAGGTCATACGCAACCTTCGCGCAATCCTCTGCTGCCATCTGGGCTGCATACGGAGTATTCTTCTTTGAACCGCGGAAGCCCATTTTGCCGGCTGACGACCAAGATATAACCTGGCCCTCGCTGTTGGCCAAAGACACGATGATATTGTTGAAAGAGCTATGGACATGGAGCTGCCCCATAGCGTCAACCTTTACATTTCTTTTCTTAGATGTTGCTGATTTCTTTGCCATAACTAATTATTATTTAGTAGCCTTTTTCTTATTAGCAACAGTCTTCTTCTTTCCCTTTCGGGTACGTGCGTTATTCTTAGTACTCTGACCGCGAACCGGAAGACCGTTACGATGACGTATTCCACGATAGCAACCAATGTCCATAAGGCGCTTGATGTTCATCTGCACCTCTGAACGGAGATCACCTTCAACTTTGTATTCAGCGCCGATGATCTCACGGATTTTGGCTGCCTGGTCGTCAGTCCACTCGCTGACCTTCAGGTCACGGCTTACGCCTGCCTTGTCCAATATCTTTGCTGAACTACTTCGACCTATACCATAGATATAAGTCAATGCGATTTCGCCACGCTTGTTTTGGGGCAAATCTACTCCAACAATTCTTATTGCCATTTTTGTTTTTGATAAATTAAAAAAATTAATTCTTAGCCCTGACGTAATTTGTACTTAGGGTTCTTCTTGTTGATTACGTACAAGCGACCTTTACGACGTACTATCTTGCAGTCAGGTGTACGCTTCTTGATTGATGTTCTCGTTTTCATATATCTCTATAAATTATTTGTATCTGAACACTATTCTGCCCTTTGTCAAATCATAAAGACTCATCTCGACCTTTACCTTGTCGCCCGGAAGAATCTTGATGTAGTGCATCCTCATCTTTCCGGAAATATGAGCCGTTATGGGGCAACCATTCTCCAATTCGACACGGAACATGGCGTTGGACAACGCCTCCACTATGGTTCCGTCCTGTTCAATCGCGTCTTGCTTTGCCATTCTTGTTAATTTTATGAATTTCCTTCCTATTGTTCAATTTCTTCAAAAGGAGACAATATCTCGGCCTTTCCCCTTCTTACCACTACGGTATGTTCAAAGTGAGCAGCCGGCTTGCCGTCACGTGTCTTTATCGTCCAACGGTCAGGCATCAGGAATATCGAGCGGTTCCCCATGGTAACCATCGGTTCTATTGCAATGCACATCCCGGCTTTCAGCAACACCCCGCTTCCTGCTGCACCGTAGTTCGGAACGGGAGGGTCTTCATGCATCTGGCGTCCGATACCATGACCCGTAAGTTCCCTTACAACACCATAGCCTCGCGTCTCGCAACAATCTTGCACTGCATGGCCTATGTCCCCAATATGCCTGCCTGCTACAGCGTTTTCAATGCCACAGAACAAAGCTTCCTTGGTAACATCAATGAGTTTCCGCACTTCTGCCCCGACTTCGCCGACACAAAAAGTATAGCAAGAATCTCCATTAAAACCGTCGAGTAAAACGCCACAGTCTACCGAAATTATATCACCGTCCCTTAAAACAGTCTCTGCATCCGGCACCCCGTGAACGACAACATCGTTTACCGAAGTACATATACTCGCAGGAAATGGCTTGCCAAAAGGATTTGGAAATCCCTTGAATGTTGGCACCGCACCATTATCCCTTATGAATTCTTCCGCTATCTTGTCCAACTGGAGAGTTGTAACACCCGGCTCGATATGTTTGCCTATCGCGCCGAGTGTTTTTCCAACAAGCCTGTTGGCATTTCGCATCAACTCAATCTCATCTTCCGTTTTGAGAAATATCTTCATTCAGAAAGAAATTCCCTCACCATCAATATGCAGAGACTGTGTTACGGCCGCGGATACGTCCGGAATTAAGCAGTCCGTCGTAGTGGCGCATCATCAGATGGCTCTCTATCTGCTGCAAAGTATCAATGACAACTCCCACAAGAATGAGAAGCGATGTTCCGCCAAAGAACTGAGAAAACGCATCTTGCACATCAAGCAAACCGGCCAAAGCTGGCATTATTGCAATGAAAGCAATGAACAACGAACCAGGCAAAGTTATACGAGACATTACATTGTCGATATAGTCCGCCGTGTCCTTACCCGGTTTTACACCAGGTATGAAACCGTTGTTCCGCTTCATGTCCTCTGCCATCTGGGTCGGATTCAAAGTTATAGCCGTATAAAAATATGTGAAAGCTATAATCAACGCAGCAAACACAACATTATACAACAAACTTCTATGATCCATCAATGCACGTACCACGTAACCGCTCTGGTCTGTAGAATACTGATAAATGGCCAAAGGTATGAACATCAGTGCCTGCGCAAAGATGATAGGCATAACATTGGCCGCAAACAGCTTCAAAGGCACATACTGACGCGCTCCGCCATACTGCTTGTTTCCGACAAGACGCTTGGCATACTGCACCGGTATTTTACGCGTGCCCTGAACCAAGAGCAAAGAGGCGCATACAACCGCATAAAGAATGGCTATCTCAATAATGAACATGATAAGGCCACCACTTGTAATCGCCGTAAAGCGCGAACTTACCTCCTGGATGAAAGCCTGCGGAAGACGGGCGATAATACCAATCATGATTATCAGCGAGACACCATTGCCAATGCCCTTGTCTGTTATGCGCTCACCCAGCCAAAGGACAAACATACTGCCTGCAGCAAGGATGACCGTAGCAGAAATCATGAATACAGACCAATCAATGCCGGATGCCAAAGCCCCATACGCTTGAACCTTCAAGTTCATCAGGTACGAAGGAGCCTGGAACAGGAGGATTGCAACCGTCAGTATACGGGTATACCAGTTTATCTTCTTACGGCCGCTTTCTCCCTCACGCTGCATCTTTTGGAAATAAGGCACAGCCACGGCAAGGAGCTGCATCACAATGGACGCGGAGATATAAGGCATTATTCCCAACGCGAATATAGACGCATTGGAAAACGCTCCACCGGAGAACATGTCCAGCAGCGACATAAGTCCGCCGCTGGTTTGCGTTTGCAACTTCTGCAACATTGAAGGGTCGATGCCGGGCAGAACCACGAAAGACCCGAAACGATAAATTGCGACAAACGTTATGGTAATGAGGATTCGCTGACGCAAATCCTCAATTTTCCAACAGTTCTTCAGTGTCTCTATAAACTTTTTCATTTACTTAGATTATAGTTGTGTTACCACCTGCTGCCTTGATTGCCTCTTCGGCAGATTTCGAGAAGGCGTTGGCTTCAACCTCAAGTTTAGCCTTGAGTTCGCCATTGCCAAGAATCTTAACCAACTCCTTACCATTGGTAAGACCCGCCTCTTTCAGCTCGCTGATACCAATCTTGGTAAAACCTTTTGACTCTGCAATTGCCTGAAGAGTTGAAAGATTAACCACAAAATATTCTTTATGATTGATATTCTTAAAGCCAAACTTAGGAACTCGGCGCTGCAAAGGCATCTGACCTCCTTCAAATCCGATTTTCCTCTTGTAACCGGAACGAGCTTTCGCACCCTTATGTCCACGGGTTGAAGTTCCTCCCAGGCCAGAACCTGGACCACGACCCAAACGACGACGTGAATGCGTTGACCCTTCAGCTGGTTTCAAATTATTCAGTTTCATAATAATTCCTTAGTTTTTGAAAGTTATTTACTCAATAACGGTTACCAAGTGGTGAACCTTCCTTATCATGCCGCGGAGCACAGGAGTGTCCTCACGCTCAACAACTTGAGATATCTTGTGCAAGCCAAGAGATTCAAGCGTACGCTTCTGATCGAGGGGTGCACCGATTTTGCTTCTTATCTGCTTGATTTTTATTGTTGCCATTTTTTGCCTCCTTATCCTCTAAATACTTTTTCAACACTTATGCCACGTGTCTTAGCGACAGTATAAGCATCACGCATCTGGCCCAATGCAACTATTGTGGCCTTCACAAGGTTATGAGGGTTAGACGAGCCTTTAGACTTTGCGAGCACGTCCTTAACGCCAACGCTCTCAAGCACAGCACGCATAGCGCCACCTGCCACAAGGCCGGTACCGGCCGCAGCTGGCTTCAAGAACACGCGAGCACCTCCGAAAGAAGCTTCAATCTCATGCGGAACAGTACCCTTCAAGACAGGAACCTTAATAAGGTTTTTCTTTGCGGCTTCCACACCCTTGGATATCGCAGCTGTAACCTCGCCAGCCTTGCCGAGTCCCCAGCCTATGATTCCGTTACCGTCACCAACAACGACAATTGCGGCGAAAGTAAAAGTACGGCCACCCTTTGTCACCTTTGTGACACGGTTAATAGCAACCAGCCTGTCCTTTAACTCTATGTCACTGTTTATCTTAACTCTATTCATTGCCATAATCGATTAAAAATTAAGTCCTCCCTTACGGGCTGCATCTGCAAGTTCCTTGACACGACCATGGTAAAGGTAGCCGTTACGGTCAAATACAACCTTTGAAATTCCAGCTTCAACAGCTTTCTTCGCAATAAGTTCCCCGACCTTGGCAGCCTGCTCGCACTTGGGCATGGCTTCCATACCACGCGACGAGGCCGCAACCAAAGTCCTACCTGCCAAATCATCAATTACCTGGACATAAATCTGCTTGTTGCTACGAAATACGCTCATGCGAGGACGCTCTGCCGTTCCGCTTATACGTTTACGAATTCTGAACTTTATCTTGATTCGTCTGTCTATTTTCTTTGTTGTCATAATCGTAAAAATATTAAAGTTACTTAGCAGCCGCAGTCTTACCAGACTTCCTGCGGATGACCTCACCCTGGAACAATATACCCTTGCCCTTGTAAGGTTCAGGCATACGGAAAGAACGTATCTTAGCACAAATAAGTCCGAGCAGTGCCTTGTCGCAAGACTCCAGAATTATAAGAGGGTTCTGATTTCTTTCAGACTTAGTTTCAACCTTTACTTCATTAGGCAGCTGGATGAATATAGGATGGGTGTATCCCAAAGCAAATTCGATGATATTCCCCTGGTTTGACACACGGTAACCTACACCGACAAGCTCAAGCACTTTCTTGTAACCTTCGCTTACACCAACAACCATATTGTTGACCAAAGCGCGGTAAAGGCCGTGGAAAGCCTGCTTCTGCTTGCTGTTTACCGGGCTGTTCTCATCTATCTCAAACAAAATATGATTGTCCTCAATCTTTACGATGATTGAAGAATCAACTTTCTGTGAAAGTTCACCCTTAGGACCTTTTACGTTAACTACACCATTATTGAGAGTAACTGTAACTCCAGAAGGGATGCTAATTGGCAATTTACCTATTCTTGACATTTTCCAATCCTCCCTTTATTAATATACATAGCAAAGCACCTCGCCGCCGATTTTAAGAGCGGAAGCCTCTTTGTCTGTCATTACACCTTTGGAAGTGGACAAGATAGCTATGCCCAATCCATTGATAACTCTCGGCATGTCCTTATATCCGGTATATTTACGCAAACCGGGGGTAGACACTCTTTTCAAACACCTGATGGCATTTTCTTTTGTTGCGGGGTCATACTTCAACGCAACCTTGATGGTTCCCTGGGGACCATCCTCAATGAACTTGTAGTTCAGGATGTAACCTTTTTCAAAGAGAATTTTCGTAATCTCTTTCTTCAGGTTTGAAGCTGGTACTTCAACAACACGGTGATGAGCCATGATTGCGTTTCTCAACCTCGTCAGATAATCTGCTATTGGATCTGTCATAAAATAATTGTTTAATTAATCGGGACTGCCCCGACAATATTAAATAAAACTTACTTTGCCTGCATTTACCAGCTCGCCTTCTTTACTCCAGGAATCAAGCCTGCCGAAGCCATTTCACGGAATTGGATACGTGAAAGGCCGAACTGGCGCATATATCCCTTCGGACGACCCGTTATCTTGCAACGGTTATGGAGACGGATAGGATTAGCGTTACGCGGTATGCTCTGCAATTTCCTTGCAGCCTCATAAGCTTCAGCCGGGTCTTCGGCCGTCGCAATGATTTTCTTTAAAGCCGCACGTTTCTCTGCATAACGGGCAACCAGCTTCGCACGCTTAACCTCGCGGGCCTTCATTGATTCTTTTGCCATATCTATTAATCTTTTTTAGCGTTCTTGAAAGGTAAACCAAATGCTTTGAGCAATGCATATCCCTCTTCGTCTGTCTTAGCCGAGGTAACGAACGTTATGTTCATACCCTGAATCTTGTCGATAGCATCAATGTTGATTTCGGGGAATATGATTTGCTCCTGCACGCCAAGCGTATAGTTTCCACGTCCGTCGAACTTGCTTTCAATGCCCTTGAAGTCACGGATACGCGGCAAAGCAATACGGATAAGCCTTTCAAGGAACTCGTACATACGGTCGCGGCGCAATGTAACCATAACACCGATAGGCATCTTCTTGCGGAGCTTAAAGTTAGCAATATCCTTCTTGGAATACGTAGCGACAGCCTTCTGTCCCGTGATGGTTGTTATCTCGTTGATGGCGACGTCTATGATTTTCCTGTCTTGTGTCGCGTCTCCAAGACCTTGATTGACAACAATCTTCTTCAGGACAGGAACCTGCATCTTGGAAGAATAATTGAACTGTTTTTGCAGCGCGGGAGCTATCGTCTCCGCATATACCTTCTTTAATTCAGCTGTATTCATTATTTGATTTCCTCCCCTGATTTTTTAGCTATACGAACTTTCTTGCCGTCTTCAGTCCTCTTGATTGCGACGCGAGTGGGCTTGCCGCTCTTCGGGTCAATCAAGCTCAAGTTTGAAACATGAATAGGAGCTTCCTGCTTGATTATGCCTCCCTGTGGATACTTTGCACTTGGCTTCATGTTCTTTGAAACCATGTTCACGCCCTCAACGATGGCGCGCTGCTTCTCCACCAATACCTTAAGCACCTTGCCAGTCTTGCCCTTATCCTCACCGGCTAAGACAACAACCGTATCATTCCTTTTTATATGTAACTTATTCATTACTTATTCACTTTATAAACGTTAAAGAACCTCAGGTGCCAAAGAAACGACTTTCATGTTCACCGCACGGAGTTCGCGTGCGACAGGGCCGAAAATACGGCTTCCACGAAGCTCGCCTGCATTGTTCAGCAAGACACAAGCATTGTCGTCAAAACGGATATATGAACCGTCAGCGCGGCGTATTTCCTTCTTTGTGCGGACTATCAAAGCCTTAGATACTGCACCCTTTTTCAAATCACTTGACGGGATGACATTCTTGACTGCAACGACAATAATGTCACCAACACTTGCATAACGGCGACGCGTACCGCCCAAAACTCGAATGCACAGAGCTTCGCGCGCGCCACTGTTATCACATACTGTAAGTCTTGATTCTGCCTGTATCATAATTACTTAGCTTTTTCAATTATTTGAACCAATCTCCACCTTTTTGTCTTACTCAAAGGACGGGTTTCCATAATGAGGACTGTATCTCCTACATTAGCCTCATTCTTTTCATCATGTACATGGTATTTCTTCGTTTTCTGAACGAATTTGCCATATATAGGGTGCATTTCCTTGAACTTAGCTGCAATAACAATGGTTTTATCCATCTTGTTGCTTGTCACGACACCCGTTCTTGTCTTTCTTAAATTTCTCTTTTCCATCTGAACCATTGTTATTTATTAAGTTCCCTTTGGCGGAGAACCGTTTTCATGCGTGCTATATCACGACGTGCCGCTTTAATCTGCGAAGGATTTTCCAACGGAGTGATTGCATGATTCAACTTCATCTGATGGTACTTTGCAACCTCTGCTTCAAGTCTCTCAACCAAATCCTTGGTTTCAAGTTCCTTTACTTCTTTAATCTTCATAATCAAGCGTTTTTATCGTAATCACGTCTAACAACAAACTTTGTCTTTACCGGCAATTTCTGTGCTGCAAGGCGGAGAGCCTCCTTTGCCACATCGAACGAAACGCCTTCAACTTCAAAGAGGATACGTCCCGGGGTCACAGGAGCAACCCATCCTGCGGGGTCTCCCTTACCTTTACCCATTCGGACATCGGCAGGCTTACGAGTGATAGGCTTATCAGGGAATATACGAATCCAAACCTGACCCTCACGCTGCATATAACGGTTGACAGCAACACGCGCTGCCTCTATCTGGCGGCTGTCCAGCCATTTAGCTTCAAGAGTCTTGATGCCAAACGAACCAAAAGCCAATTGCGTTCCCCTATGAGCGTTGCCCTTATTGCCGCGCCCGTCTTGAGGTCTTCTATATTTTACTCTTTTTGGCTGTAACATGATAGATTCTTTCTTTAACGGTTATTGTTTCTCTTACGGTTAGCTCTCGGCTTGCCGTTAGGGCGTCCGCCCTGCTTCTCCTGCGAGAAGTTTACAGTGAGGTCACGCTTGCCGTAAACCTCGCCGCGGCAAATCCAAACCTTAATGCCCAACAAACCTACCTTGGTGAGAGCTTCTGCCTGGCAGAAGTCGATGTCCGCACGGAAAGTATGCAAAGGTGTACGTCCCTCCTTGTACATTTCCTTACGGGCCATCTCAGCACCGTTAAGGCGGCCTGTTATCTGAACCTTTATACCCTCGGCTCCGGCACGCATCGTATTAGCTACAGCCATCTTTATCGCACGACGGTAAGCTATCTTACCCTCAACCTGGCGTGCGATATTATTAGCCACGATTGTTGCATCAAGCTCCGGTTTCTTAACTTCGTAGATGTTTATCTGAATTTCCTTGTCGTAAAGCTTCTTCAGCTCTTCTTTCAACTTATCTACATCCTGTCCGCCCTTGCCTATCACAAGTCCTGGACGAGCGGTGCATATTGTTATGGTGACAAGCTTCAGAGTGCGCTCAATGACGATTCGAGATACGCTGGCCTTAGCCAAACGTTCGTTCAGGTACTTGCGGATTTTCATATCCTCCACGAGGTTGTCGCCAAAGTTCTTTCCACCGAACCAATTTGAATCCCAACCCCTGATAATACCGAGACGGTTGCTTATCGGATTAACTTTCTGTCCCATTCTGCTTCTTATTTTTCGTCATTAGTTTTGGCATCTACAAACAATGTAACGTGGTTGCTACGCTTGCGGATACGGTAGCCACGTCCTTGAGGTGCCGGTCTCATACGCTTCATCGTAACACCTTCGTCTACGAACACCTTTGATATATAAAGTTCGCCATCCTCAGCCTTACGGTCATTCTTAACTTCCCAATTGGCTATGGCAGAACGCAGAAGCTTCTCTACATCGGCAGCAGCCGCTTTTTTCGAGAACCTCAAAACGCCAAGGGCGTGATTTACCTCCATTCCACGTATCATGTCAACGACATAACGCATCTTACGAGGAGAAGAGGGCACGCCTTTGAGCTTTGCAAAATACAATGTCTTACGGGCTTCCTTTCTTTTTTCAGCCGCTATCTTCTTTCTTGCTCCCATTATATTACCTTTTTATTTTCAATGGTTTGCCTGTCTTACTTCTTATTGCCGGCATGGCCTCCGAAGCGACGTGTCAGAGAGAATTCCCCAAGCTTGTGCCCTACCATGTTCTCGGTAATGTAAACAGGTATAAATTTGTTTCCGTTATGAACTGCAACAGTATGGCCCACGAAATCCGGAGAAATCATTGAGGCCCTGGCCCACGTCTTTACGACGCTTTTCTTTCCACTCTCGTTCATCGCAAGGATTTTCTTCTCGAGTGAAACATTTATATATGGACCTTTCTTTAATGAACGACTCATAATTATACTCTTAGTTAACTTGATTATTTCTTATTAGCTCTTTCAATGATATACTTGTTAGAAAGCTTCTTCGGAGCTCTTGTCTTGAGACCCTTAGCATACA
>USHW01000015.1 GCA_900554545.1 uncultured Prevotella sp.
CTCCCTTTCCCCCTTTGTAAAACCTCCCCGTGGCGTTTGCGGTGCCCCCGCCGAGCGGATGGTTGTAATACCGCCTTGAAAACCAGAACTTGCCACGGTACAGGCGGCCGTCAGGCAAATTGTCGTAGAAGTAGACTGCGTGTCCTGAATGGTACCGTCCGGCGTAGCATTTGCTGCCGTTGCCGTGTACGGATGGCATGGGTAACGACATCTTCAGGCGTCTTAAGATTAAAGGTAGCATTGTCTGTAGCTTTTAGTTCATTCCTTCTTGCTGGCTGCACATGTGCTTCCGGCATCGTGGACACGGAAGCGTGAGCCGATAATGCCATGTCTATGATGAAGGTCGTAGGAATTACCTGAAAGAGAGATATAGCCGTAGCAGCTCACGCCAAACGTGAGAACCACCATGCCTTCATCTCTCTTTGCAATGAAAATTTCCTACGTTTTCATCATAGAGAAAAGCATTGCGCTTCTTTATTCAATATGTCTTAAACAGGCATAAGCCTGTTTTCATCTGCAAAAATAATGTAAATCGTGCGGAATACAAAATAAAACCGACATTTATTTTCATCCCAATGGCTGTAAGGCTGCATGACGACCGTTGGCCGGCATCTGCGCAACAGTAATTCAGCGTAAAATCAGCGGCATTGTAAAAGGTGGTCTTTTAGCTTGCAAAAGGCCACCTTTTACAATGCGAAAGACGGCCTTTGGGAAGCCAAAAGACCGTCTTTTGCAAAACGCTTGTTTGTAAGCTGTGTGCAAGTAGCCGTAGAGCGTTGCCTTAAAGCTGCGTAACCGCCTCATTTCATGCGGCTTACGGCTTCGGCAAGGGGCGCGTTTAGCGGTGGAATTGAGGCCGGGACAACAAGCGGTTCGAGGCTGTCAGCCTTCATTGCGGCCTTCATCTCTTTTTTCGTGCAATGCTTGATACCGGTTACATAAAGTTCCTCAAACGACTCGCTCCTTACCATCTTGAATTTCCTTCCCGGCCTTATGTACATGTCGAAGTATTCTGACATGGCCACGAGGTTCTTCAACGTGGGCTGGCTGTTGTTGCTTATATCGTAAATCTCGCCATGATTCTGGCGTTCAAAGCGAATCTTTATGCCGAAGAAATTTACCGTCCTGTGCTTCCTTCCGGTGAATATGCTGTCGATATATACGGTAAGCCTCCCGGCCGAAGTGTCGCGTCTGACGCCCTTCACGGCACCCGTCCCTTCGCGGTCTACTGTTCCGCTTGCCGTAGTATCGGCCAGGTAGCCCTTCTTCCGGAACTTGTCAAGAAGGCTATGCTTCTTCAATTTCATCATCGTCGGACTGGTATAATATTCCGATTTGTCGTTTTCCTTCGAGCGAAACTTGTGCAAGTTTCTTGCCGATCGCATCTTCCGTTTTATCCGTCCGTGACGCAGCGGTATGTAATAGTCGTAAACGGCATCACTGAACGAAGACGGGACGGAGTCCAATATCATGTAACTGCGCTGGTAAGCGGTTATCACCATATAGTCGGGACGCTCGTATTTGGCCGTCACTTCGGGTATTGTGTAGGTGTAAGGCGTCAGCCTCACCGTATTGTTTGACACCGTGTCGGCACGGAACTCCTTGCCTGTGTAGTTGAGATGTTGCACTGTCACCGTGCCCGTATATCCCTTTGGCAGGGGCAATGTGCCGTTGCTATCGCTTACGCCGACGCACTTTCCACCGTCGATAAACACGCTTGCAGCCTGCACGGGGCTGCCGTCGGCACCGTCGATGAGCCGTATCTGGGCGTTGGAACATAGCGAGATGAGTAACAGGAGAAAGCAGATAATGTGGTATTTCATATCTATCGGATGTTTAAGAAAAGGGAATCTATATAATTAAGAATTAAGAGTTAAGAATTAAGAAAATATGCTTTGTTGGCAAAAGGTATTTTTCTTAATTCTCAACTCTTAATTCTTAATTTCCCGACTCTTAATTCTTAACTATGTGCTACGCGCACTATTGCTTGTTCGCGCGCTTGCGTTCGTTGTGGTCGAGGATTATTTTGCGCATACGCATCGACTTCGGCGTAACCTCCACAAGCTCGTCTTCCTTGATGTATTCGAGTGCTTCCTCAAGCGAGAGGACGGTGCGCGGCACGATGCGGGCCTTGTCGTCAGAGCCGCTGGCGCGTGTGTTTGTAAGCTGCTTTGCCTTCGTAACGTTTACCACAAGGTCGTTGTCATGTACGTGTTCGCCTACAACCTCGCCGGCGTAGACCTCCTCGCCCGGGTCGATGAAGAACTTTCCGCGGTCTTGCAGCTTGTCAATCGAGTAGGCGTAGGCCGTGCCTGTCTCCATCGCTATCATGCTTCCGTTGATGCGGCGGGTGATGTCTCCCTTGTAAGGTTGGTACTCCTTGAAGCGGTGAGCCATAATGGCCTCGCCCTGACTTGCGGTCAGCACGTTGGTGCGCAGGCCGATAATGCCGCGCGACGGCACGTCAAACTCGATGTTGACGCGGTCTGCCTGGCTTTCCATCGACGTCATTTCGCCCTTTCGCCGGGTAACCATGTCAATCATCTTGCTGGCAAACTCCTCGGGCACATTTATGGTAAGTTCTTCAATCGGCTCGCATTTTACGCCGTCGATTTCCTTGTATATCACCTGTGGTTGGCCCACTTGAAGTTCGTAACCCTCGCGGCGCATCGTCTCGATGAGCACTGACAGGTGGAGCACTCCGCGTCCGCTGACAATCCATTTGTCGGTAGAGTCGCCGAAAGGAGTCACGCGCAGCGCGAGGTTCTTCTCCAGTTCCTTCTGCAAGCGGTCGTTGATGTGGCGGCTGGTGACGTATTTTCCCTCCTTGCCGAAGAACGGCGAGTCGTTGATTGTGAACAACATGCTCATCGTAGGCTCGTCAATCGCGATGGGAGGCAGCGGCTCCGGGTTCTCGAAGTCGCAGATAGTGTCGCCTATCTCAAACTTTTCCAGACCTATTATAGCGCAGATGTCGCCGCTCGAAACGCTTTGTGTCTTCACGTGGCCCATGCCCTCGAAGGTGTGCAGTTCCTTTATCTTGGTCTTTTCCTGCGAGCCGTCGCGGTGGCAGATGGTGACGTTCATGCCTTCGGTAAGCGTGCCGCGGTGAACTCGTCCCACTGCGATGCGGCCCGTGTAGCTTGAATAGTCGAGGCTGGTTATGAGCATCTGGGGCGTGCCTTCGAGTGCGCGCGGTGCCGGGATAACCTCTACAATCTTGTCAAGCAGGTAGTTAATGTCGTCGGTCGGGGTCTTGTAGTCTTCGCCCATCCAGCCGTTTTTGGCCGAGCCATACACCACGGGGAAGTCCAGCTGGTCTTCGGTGGCGTTGAGCGAGAACATCAGGTCGAACACCATCTCGTACACTTCTTCCGGCCTACAGTTGGGTTTGTCAACCTTGTTGACTACCACGATGGGCTTCAAACCTATTTGCAGCGCCTTCTGAAGCACGAAGCGGGTCTGCGGCATGGGGCCTTCAAAAGCGTCGACAAGCAGCAGGCAGCCGTCGGCCATGTTCAAGACGCGCTCCACTTCGCCGCCGAAGTCAGAGTGTCCCGGGGTGTCAATGATGTTGATTTTCGTCCCTTTCCAGTTTATCGAGACGTTTTTAGAGAGTATGGTTATACCTCGCTCACGCTCCAGGTCGTTGCTGTCGAGCACTTGGCCGCTCAAGTCCTGTCCGTCGCGGAACAGGTTTCCGGCCAGCATCATCTTGTCCACGAGCGTCGTCTTGCCGTGGTCTACGTGGGCGATAATCGCAATGTTTCTGATGTTCTGCATACTAATACCTTGTAAAATCGGGTGCAAAGGTACATTATTTAATTAAGAATTAAGAATTAAGGATTAAGAAAATCACAATATGAAGGGTGTTTTAAGGGTTTTGTAATGTAGCCTTGCATTATCTTTGTTGTCAACTATCGAAATATCATAAAGCAAGGGCTGTATCGTGAAAGCATGTCAATATGTCAACGAAAGAAAGCCCGTCATTTTGCGCGAAATAGCAAATGAGCAGGCCGCTCGCCGCCGTTTTCACCCCAAGATGCGACCTTCTGTAGTGCCGTTCACGGCCTTTCATGTTGCAAGAGGTGGTCTTTCGCATTGCCAAAGGTCACCTTTTGCAGCCTCTTCAGCCGTCAAAACGGCACGTCTTAACTATTTTTCCGCGTGCAAAATACGGCCTTTTGCACGGCTTTTGGTGTCGTATTATTGCACACTTGACGGTTGATGCAACGTAAAATGCTGGCTTTGCAATAGTTATACGTGCACACTTCTGCTTGCGATATTTCCGCACAAGGAATTTGTTTTGCCAAACAACGCAGTCTCGGAACGTTGTCGAAAACCGGCGTGTCACGGTTTTTCCTGATATTGCAGCAAAGTGTCAGCCGCGCGGAAAGCGTTTTGCCGGACAACCGTCGGCCGAATGTTAAAAAAGCATCGCACGCCAACAGATTTTTCATTTTTCATTTTTCATTTTTCATTTAATATCGTACCTTTGCAGCCGAATTCGGAAAATCCGATGCATTCGACGCCGGGCGCACCCGTGATTGATGGGCTGGCCGGGGGAAGGATGTAATTCAGAAACTTTTAATCAATCACAACAAAATGTATTTAGATTCAGCTAAAAAGCAGGAAATCTTCGGCAAGTACGGCGCGTCTAACACTGACACCGGCTCGGCAGAGAGCCAGATAGCATTGTTCTCATACCGTATTGCCCACTTGACGGAGCACCTCAAGAAGAACCACAAGGACCACGTGACACAGCGTTCGCTGACTATCCTCGTCGGCAAGCGTCGTCGTCTGCTTGACTATCTGTACAAGCGCGACATCAATCGTTACCGTGCCATCATCAAGGCTCTTGGCCTGCGCCGTTAAGACAAAGCAAAGAAGAATAGATTGAAAGAAACGCGAAAGCGCGGAACAGCATCATGCTTGTTCCGCGCTTTTGGTTTTTATGATAGGAGTTAAGGGCGTTAGAGTAGTTAAAGGAGTTAAAGTCAAATGCCTTGCCAAAGGCTTGCCGCTTGGCTGTTGTATCGGTCTTATCGGCCTAATACGTCCTATTCAAAGAGCAAGTTTACACGAACGGCAGGGCGATGAACAACGCTCCGCTTGCCATTACTATGAGATAATACACCAACCGGGGATTGTTCAGCCGGTCGTGGCACGACAGACTGAGCGCCGTTCCTACGACTCCGATTAGCGTGAAGATGACTGCCGCCTGTATGTATTGCGGTTCGCCGAACCATGAAAAGGTTATGGCTATCAGGATGATGAGCGCGATGAACGTTATCGGTTGCATCCATGCGAGAATGTCTTGCTTGACCATTGGCTTGTGTCTTTAGTTCCGCCGAATGCCGGCTGTGCGTTTGTTACAGTATTAAGGCCAGTGCCTTGATTATGTATCCGACACCCCATAAGGCGAAAAGGAAACTGAAAAAGATTGCGCCGAACGGCTTTTTGCCCTGCTTTTTCCTTCTAAGGTAATGCCGTAACTCGGCTATTCCCGTGGCGATTACAAGCAGTCCGACGGTCATATACAGCCATGCCGGTATGTCGTTCATTCGCCTTATTATGACCAAGAGAGCCAAGACAACGCCTCCGAGAAGGTCGTACACGTCGTCCCAGCTGAACCGTTTGTCTTCTTCAGTAGTCATTTCCATGTGCAAGGTGTGTTTTTTCAGACAGTGTGTTCAAGTATTTCGTTGAGCGGAAGCATCACGAAGTCGCGCTCGTGCATCAGCGGATGGGGTATTACGAGGCCGGGTTCGTCCACGTGCAGGTCGTCATACGTCAGTATGTCGATGTCTATTATACGGTCGTGATACCGTCCGTCGGCAGACTTCTGCGTGCGCCCCATCTCGCGCTCGATGGCCTGCGTGGCCTCAAGTACGCCGCGCGGAGTGAGCGAAGTCTCAATGCACACGGCGGCGTTGGTGAACATGTTGTCGGAAGAAAAGCCCCAAGGCTCGGTCTCGTAAAGCGAACTTGTGCGTACAACGGTGCCCACGCGCTCGCCCAAAAGCCTCACTGCGACGGCTATGTTGCGCCTTCCGTCGCCGAGGTTAGTGCCCAATCCCAAGTAAACTGTGTGCATGTTATTAAATGAAAAGTGAAAAATGAAAAGTGAAAAATCAGGATGTTGCACAGTCGCAAATGGATTTTTCACTTTTCATTCTTCATTTTTCATTTCCTTTAGTCGTTCACAATAAGCATCGCGTCGCCGTAGCAGCCGAACTTGTAGCCGTTCTTCAGGGCCATGTCATACGCCTGCATGACAATCTCGTAGCCGCCGAACGCTGCGGTTGACATAAGCAGCGGCGACATGGGATGATAGAAGTTGGAAATCATAGAGTCTGCAACGCCGAACTCGTAGGGCGGGAAGATGAACTTGTTTGTCCAGCCCTCATACTCCTTCAGGAACTTGTCCGTGCCCACGGCGGTCTCCGTCGCCTTGATGACACTTGTGCCTACGGCGCACACATGGTGGCCTGCCTGCTTCGCGTTGTTCACCGTCTTGCATGCCTCCGCACCGATAAACATCTGCTCCGAGTCCATTTTGTGCTTCGTAAGGTCCTCCACTTCTATCTCGTGGAAGTTGCCAAGGGCGCAGTGAAGGGTAATGAATGCAAACTCGATGCCCTTTATTTCCATGCGCTTCATCAGCTCGCGGCTGAAGTGAAGGCCGGAAGCCGGAGCGGTAACGGCCCCTTCGTTCTTGGCGAAAATGCACTGGAAGTCGTCCAGGTCTTCTGGAGTTGCCGGGCGTTTGTCAACGATGTAGTGGGGCAGTGGTGCCTCTCCGAGGGCGTAAAGGTCGCGTTTGAACTCGTCGTGTGGGCAGTCATACAGGAAGCGCAGCGTGCGTCCGCGGCTCGTGGTGTTGTCAATCACCTCGGCAACCATCGTTCCGCTGTCGTCGAAAAACAGCTTGTTGCCTATTCGTATCTTGCGTGCCGGCTCCACAAGGACGTCCCACAGGCGCATCTCTTCATTGAGTTCGCGCAGCAGGAACACCTCGATTTTGGCGTCGGTTTTCTCCTTCGTGCCGTAAAGACGCGCCGGAAACACCTTAGTGTCGTTGAAGATGAAGGCGTCGCCCTCGTCGAAATAGTCGAGTATGTTGCGGAAGTCAAGGTATTCGGGGTTGCCCTCAGCGTCTTTCAGAGGCTCTCCCTTGTCGTCCGTCTTGTACATGTCGATTTTCTGTGACACCCTGTGTATTACCATCAACCGGCATTCGTCGCGGTGATAAGGCGGGTTGAGCGCTATGGCTTCTTCAGGCAGTTTGAACTTGAATTGTGACAGTTTCATATCTTGTTTTCCTCCGTTATTATGTCTTCTATTGTCTGTTTGTCCAACCATTGTGGAAAGTCGTCAAGCGTGACGCAGTCTTCCACGCGTATGTTTCCTACCCTTGTGCGGCGCAGTGCGGTAAGATACGCTCCGCTTCCGAGGGCTTCTCCGATGTCGCGTGCCAACGCACGGATGTATGTTCCCTTGCCGCATACCACCCGGATTGACATCTGCATCAGCTCGGGTGAGAATGATGTAAGCTCTATCTCGTCAATTCTCAGCGTCTTGGGCTTCAGCTCCACGTCGCGTCCTTTGCGCATAAGCTCGTATGCGCGGTCGCCGTTCACCTTGCAGGCGGAGTATGCCGGCGGCACCTGTTGTATCTCTCCGACGAACGTCTTGAGCTTTTCCTCGATGAGGCTGCGCGTTATATGCTCTGTCGGGAACGTTGCGTTGACCGGATGTTCCATGTCGTAGCTGGCCGTGGTGGCGCCGAGTTGCAGCGTGGCCGTGTACTCCTTGGTGTGCCGTTGCAGCTCGTCTATGCGCTTGGTGGCGCGTCCTGTACATAAAATCAATACGCCGGTGGCCAGAGGGTCGAGTGTTCCGGCGTGGCCGGTCTTCATCCGTTTCACGCCGAGTTTCTGCGAAATGAGGTAGCGGACACGCGCCAGCGCACCGAAACTTGACATCCTGTAAGGCTTGTCAAGGCATATTATTTCTCCTTCGTGGAAGTTCATCGGCTATCAGTCGGTCATTTTCATCTCGACGCCGCACAGCGTGCAGATGATTATTATCAGTCCTACGATGATGCGGTACCAGCCGAACGCGGCGAAGCCATACTTCGTAACGTAGTTGATGAAGAACTTTATGGCGAGTATGGCGACGATGAAGGCCACCACGGAACCTATGATGAGCGTCTCCAGATTGTTGCCCTGCGTCAGCAGGGAGCCGCCTCCGTGGGTCAGCATCTTGTACATTTCAAGGCACGTCGCGCCGAACATTGTGGGCACGGCGAGGAAGAACGAGAACTCGGCGGCAGCCTTGCGGGTGAGCCTTTGGCTCATTCCGCCCACGATGGTTGCCATCGAGCGTGACACGCCGGGTATCATCGAGATGCACTGCACGATGCCAATCATGAGGGCGCGCTTGTACGTCAGGCGTGTATCTTCCGAGCCTTTGTTGAATATCCGGTCGCAGAAGAGCATGAAAATACCGCCGATTATGAGCATCCAGGCTACGAGCTGGACGTTGCCGAGATTGGCTTCTATTTCGTCGTTGAACGCCAGACCCAGCACAACGGCCGGCAATACACCCACCACGAGGCGTGCGTAGAAGTCGAACATGGAGCGCCAGTAAGACTTGCCTTTGCGTCCGGCGTTGGGGTAGAAAAAGCGTTTCCAGTAAAGGCAGATGACAGAAAGTATCGCGCCGAACTGTATTATAACCGTGAATGCCTTTACGAACGGCGTGCTTTCCACGCCCAAAAGGCTCTGTGCGATTATCATGTGCCCCGTCGATGATACGGGAAGGAACTCCGTTAAGCCCTCGACGATGGCGATGACTATCGTTTCAAACAAATCCATAAGTTACCGCTGTTTATTTTTCTTGTGTGTTGATGTCGTCGGCTGTATTGTCCTTGGGCTTGCGGATGATGGCGTAGACTATCGACACGAAGCCGATGAAGCATACCGCCGGAGCCACTTTTATGCGCGTAGCGCTGAATATTTCCGGGTTGAAAGAGCCGTCCTCTGTACCTCCGCCGCTCATGAGCAGGAAGCCGATGATTACTATTGCCATCCCCACGGCAAGGAGGATGAAGTTCATCCGGTCGAATGCAAAGTTTCTTTTGTCCATTTCTTTGTTGTTAGTTGACGAGGAACGAGTGACGAGCAGACAAGCCGATATGCCTTGAAGGCCGCTCTTTGCTCCCAGCCCCGCCGTTTGATTTTAATTGTTACTTGTTAAATTATCGTGCCGCCTGTCAGATTTTGTACAGGTCACCGGCCTTCATGCGCAGGAATTTGTTTACCGACACACAGGCGCAGAACAGCGTGATGAGCAATCCGAAGAGGAAAACCGAGCCGCCAGTGACGGCCATCACCTGCCACGTTACCACCGTCATGACGCCAGGCTCGTAAGTGTAAAGGGCGTAGATGCCGGCGGCCAGCACCCCGTCGGCTATCAGGGCGGCCAGCAGGCCTATGCCTACGGCGTTGGCAAGGAACGGCCTCCTGATGAAGCCCCACGACGCTCCGACCAGCTTCATCGTGTGTATGGTGAAGCGCCGGGCGTACATTCCCAGCTTCACCGTGTTGTTGATGAGCGAGAACGAGACGCACGTAAGCAGCACGGCAAGCACGAGCAGCACGATGTTAATCTTCCCGAGGTTGCTGTTTACGCTGTCCATCAGGTCCTGGGGATATACTATATCGGTTACGCGCTTGTCGCTTTTAAGGTTCGACGCAATCCATTTCAGCGAGTCGGTGTTGGCGTATTGCGCCTTCAGCTGTAGCTCGATGGAGGCCACAAAGGGGTTCATGCCGATGAACTCGCTCGGGTCTGTGCCCATTGCGGCGGTCTGTTCCTTCAGGGCTTGCTCCTTGCTAATATAAATAATGTGGTTGATGTACGGGCGTTTGCCCAAGTCCTTGCACAGGCGTTGTGCTTCGGGGTCGGTTATGTCCTCGCCGAGCATCATCGTTACCGTAAGGTTCTCTTTTACATATTCGGAAAGGTTGCGTGCCGAAAGCACGGAGAACACCACCATTCCCAATAGAATCAGCACCAACGCGGTGCTTATGCATAATGTTATCCCCTGCAATCCGTAGCGGACGCGGGACTTTTTCCGTCTTTTACCCATTACTTAGTGGCTATAACACACCTAATTTGGTGCAAAGTAACAAAAAATTATCCGCACAGCCAACGGTTTAACTACTATTAACAACAGGCGGCCGCTTGTCAGTCCGTCAGCGTGCGGCGCCGTGCCGTGTGGCTGACGTTAGGGCATGGCCGGAATTGCTTTTGCCGGGCGTTTCGGCTTCATTGTTGCAGTGTTCAGCCATCACTTGTGTAACGTATTGATAATCAAAGCGTTGTGAAAGGCCGTCTTTTGGCTTGCAAAAGGTGGCCTTTTAGACGGTAAAAGGTGGCCTTTTGGAATGCAAAAGATGGCATATTGAAGACCTACCCCAACCCTCCCAAAGGGAGGGAGCTTGATTACCTGTACTTATTTAATTACAATCGAGTCGGTTGGTAATAGTCATGCCGTACGCCGATGCGGCATCCAGAAAACATCGAGAGTGGGCAAAATGACATTATTTGCATACACAGGATGCCGCGTCGGCACGCGGCATGACGATTACCGAGAGCCTCACTTGAATATAAATGAAAGGTAGGTTGTAACCAAATGTTATCACGCAGAATATCGGATTGGCCTGTTTTGAATTGAGAATGGATAATGGAGAGTGGATGATTATGATTACCATTATTAACAGGCAACCTTAAAGGTAATCATAATTCTCCACTCCCCATTCGCAATTCTCAATTAATCCGCACGGACGAATGTGTCTGATGATGTTGATTAGATGTGCCGTCCGTCTTGTCGTAGTGCCTCAAACACAGCAACATTTGCGTTTTGGCACAATAAAAAGTTTGCCTTTTTGGAAAACTTTTCGTCGGATATTTATTTGCAAATAATCAGAAAACTACTTTTATTTGTCGAAAAATGTTCGTAGCTTTGCACAAAAATTTTATTACCAAAGTCATCATGGAGAATAGAAAAACTTACTCTTTTGAGGAAGCATACCAGGCTTCGTTGGTTTATTTCGGCGGCGACGAACTGGCTGCGAGGGTGTGGGTGAACAAGTACGCGCTGAAAGACAGCTACGGTAACTTGTTCGAAAAGACACCAGCCGACATGCACTGGCGCATAGCCAACGAAGTTGCAAGGATAGAAAACAAATACGACAACCCGTTGAAGGCCGAGGAAGTGTTCGAGCTTCTCGACCATTTCAAATATATAGTTCCGGCCGGCAGCCCCATGACCGGCATCGGCAACAACTTCCAGGTGGCATCGTTGTCAAACTGCTTCGTAATCGGTCTTGACGGCGACGCCGACTCTTACGGCGCCATCCTGCGCATAGACGAGGAGCAGGTGCAGCTGATGAAGCGCCGCGGAGGCGTGGGCCACGACCTCTCTCACCTGCGCCCGAAAGGCTCGCCGGTGAACAATTCCGCCCTGACCTCGACGGGACTCGTGCCCTTTATGGAAAGGTACAGCAACTCAACACGCGAGGTTGCACAGGACGGAAGGCGCGGCGCGCTGATGCTGTCGGTCAGCATAAAGCATCCCGACAGCGAGGCGTTCATCGACGCAAAGATGACTGAAGGGAAAATAACCGGTGCGAACGTGTCGGTTAAAATCGACGACGAGTTCATGCGCGCGGCCGTGGAAGACAGGGAATACATACAGCAGTTCCCCATTGACAGCAGCGAGCCTATGGTGAAAAAAAGCATCAGCGCGAAGCAGCTTTGGGGCAAGATAGTGCACAACGCTTGGAAAAGCGCAGAGCCTGGAGTGCTGTTCTGGGACACCATACAGCGCGAAAGCATACCCGACTGCTACGCCGACTTGGGCTTCCGCACGGTGTCTACCAACCCGTGCGGCGAAATACCGCTCTGCCCTTACGACTCGTGCCGACTGCTGTCAATCAACCTCTATTCGTATGTTGTCAACCCGTTCACCGACAAGGCCTACTTCGATTACGAGCTGTTCCGCAAGCATGTGGGTCTGGCGCAGCGCATAATGGACGACATCGTGGACATGGAGCTTGAGAAAATCGACCTCATAATGGAGAAAATCAAGAGCGACCCGCAGAGCGAGGAGGTGAAGTTCACGGAGTATCACTTGTGGGAAAAAATCAAGCACAAGAGCGGATTGGGCCGCCGTACAGGCGTGGGCATAACGGCCGAAGGCGACATGCTGGCCGCCATGGGGCTGCGTTACGGCACGCAGGAGGCCACCGACTTCTCCGTTGAGGTGCACAAGACGCTGGCCTTGTCGGCTTACCGCTCGTCGGTGACGATGGCCAAAGAGCGCGGCGCCTTTGCCGTATATGACGCCAAGAGGGAGGAAAACAACCCCTTCGTAAGCCGTCTGCGCGAGGCCGACCCCGGGCTTTACGCCGACATGGCGAAGTATGGAAGGCGCAACATAGCCTGCCTTACCATTGCCCCTACCGGCACGACAAGCCTCATGACACAGACAACAAGCGGCATAGAGCCTGTGTTCATGCCCGTGTACAAGCGCCGCCGCAAGGTAAACCCCAACGATACCGACGTGCACGTTGACTTCGTTGACGAAGTGGGCGACTCGTTTGAGGAGTACATCGTTTACCACCGCAAGTTCATCGATTGGATGAAGGTGAACGGAATAGACACCGGCAAGCGTTACACCCAAGAGGAAATAGACGGACTCATAGCGAAGTCGCCGTATTATAAGGCCACAGCCAACGACGTTGACTGGCTCATGAAAGTCCGCATGCAGGGGGCAATCCAGAAGTGGGTGGACCACAGCATAAGCGTGACCATCAACCTTCCCAACAACGTTGACGAGGCTCTTGTCAACCGCTTGTACGTTGAAGCATGGAAGTCTGGCTGCAAGGGATGCACCGTTTACCGTGACGGCTCGCGCTCAGGAGTGATGCTTTCCGTTGAAAAGAAGAAGGAAAAAGGCGGCGAGGAAATCACAACCCAGCAGCAACTGCCGCCCTGCCGCCATCCTGAAGTTACCGAGGTAAGGCCGAAGGAGCTTGAATGCGATGTGGTAAGGTTCCAGAACAACAAGGAAAAGTGGGTGGCGTTTGTCGGTCTTTTGGACGGCTATCCATACGAAATCTTTACCGGATTGCAGGATGACGACGAAGGCATCGTATTGCCGAAGACCGTCACCAAGGGCAAAATAATCAAGCAGGTAAACGAAGACGGGAGCAAACGTTATGACTTCCAGTTCGAGAACAAGCGCGGTTACAAGACTACGGTGGAAGGCCTTAGCGAAAAGTTCAACCCTGAATACTGGAACTATGCCAAGCTGATATCCGGCGTGTTGCGTTACCGCATGCCAATCGAGCACGTCATAAAGCTTGTCAGCTCGCTCCAGCTTAAGAGCGAAAGCATCAACACTTGGAAGAACGGTGTGGAGCGTGCGCTCAAGAAATACATCACCGACGGCACCGAGGCGAAGGGCCAGAAGTGCCCGGCTTGCGGCCAGGAGACGCTCGTTTACCAGGAGGGATGCCTCATCTGCAAGAACTGCGGAGCGTCAAGGTGCGGATAATTTGACAATTCATAATTCATAATTCATAATTCATAATCGTGGCATACGCCGTTCCTTGTTGTATATGAAGGCAAAAAGCCGAGGCGTAAGTGGCATGGTTGTGCATTATGGTTGTGGGTTATGAACTGCCATCGGGTAACTTCCCGTATGTGTGTAGGCTGGCAACGGGCAGCCATTGTGCAACCCGATTATGAATTGTGAATTATGAAACAAAGTTCGGCGAAAGCCAATTATGAGTTAAAATCAGGTTACGTGTGCCTCAATGGCCTGCGCTTCCATGCCTACCATGGCGTTCTGCCGCAGGAAAGGGTCACCGGCGGCGAGTATGTTGTGAGCATACGGGCCGGATATTTGTTTGACAAAGCGATGCAAAGCGACGATGTCGCCGACACGCTTAACTACGCCGAGATGTTTGAAATCATAAATAAGGAGATGCAGACGCCGTCCTGCCTGCTTGAACATGTTGCGGGCAGGATAGGCGGAAGCATTTTGGAAAAGATGCCGATGATAACTACTCTCGACGTGACTCTTGAGAAATTGAATCCCCCGATGGGAGCTGATATAAGCAGCGCGTCTGTGGAATTACATTTAATAAATGATAAAACTTTTTGATGGTTGGCAGTTTTTTAACGACAAAAAACTACCTTTGCATCAGTAAAAGAGCACTCATGGGCAAAAAGGCGATATTGATTTTACTGGCATTGGTCTCTTTCTCTGCCGTGGCGTTGTGTGCGGACAAGCGTTTTACGCTCGTCATCGACGCCGGGCATGGCGGCCATGACACTGGCGCAAAGGGTGATTTCTCTTACGAAAAAAACATCAATCTTAATGTGGCATTGGCTTTCGGGCGGTACGTAGAACGGTATTGTCCTGACGTGAAAGTGGTGTACACCCGGAAGACCGACGTGTTTGTGCCGTTGCACAAACGTGCTTCAATCGCCAATAAGAACAAGGCCGACGTGTTCATATCAATCCATACCAACGCCCTTCCGAACGGACATATAGCCCGTGGGCTTGAGACTTACACGATGGGAATGCGCCGTTCGGACGAGAAGTTGAGTGCGGCAAAGCGCGAGAACTCGGTCATCATGATTGAGGAAGACTATAAGGAGCATTACGAGGGGTACGACCCAAATTCGCCGGAAAGCACAATCATGTTCGAGTTCATGCACGACAAGAACATGTCGCGCAGCGTTGAGCTGGCCAAGTATGTGCAAAGCAGCGTTTGTTCAATTGCGAAACGGCAGAATAAAGGTGTAAAGCAGGATGTTTTCCTTGTGCTGCGTGAGACCTCGATGCCGGCCTGTCTCATCGAGCTTGGCTTCATAACGACCCCGGACGAGGAGAAGTTCCTGAACAACAAGTCGAACATTGACAAGATGGCGAGGGGCATTTACGAGGCGTTTGCCAAGTATAAGGACAAGTACGACAAGAACATTGCCGTGCCGTACAAGGCCGATAGGCGGCGCAGTGATGACATTCCCGACACGTTTGAAGAAGAAAACGCAGAGCGGACGGACGGTGATGAGGCCGGGAAAGACCGCCGGGACGATGCCGGAAAGACCGCCGAAAGCAATGACGTGAAGGCCGTTGGCGGACAGGAAACCGCGGACAGGCCGGTATTCAAAGTCCAGATACTTGCCAGCAGCAGGCGGCTTGCGGAAGGAAGCAGCCACTTCAAGGGGCTTGATGGCGTTGACTGTTATGAGGAAGGCGGACTTTACAAATACACATACGGCGCGTCCGCCGACTATAACGAGGTCTACCGTCTGCGCAAGTCAATCCTCGACAAGTTTCCCGAGGCGTTCATCATAGCCTTCAAGAACGGCGCTAAGATGAACGTAAACCAAGCGATACGAGAGTTTAAGTCTAAATAAAGCAGAGCAATATGAAGTTTTTTAGTAAAGAAGTCAAGATTGCCTTAGTGGCGATATGCGGTTTGGTAATCCTGTTCTTCGGGATGAACTTCCTGAAAGGTCTAAACCTTTTCTCGACGTCAAACACTTATTTCATATCCTTCAAGAACATAAGCGGCCTGTCTGCGTCAAGCCCGATATATGCCGACGGCTACCAGGTAGGTGTTGTAAGGGGCATACAGTACAGCTATGACAATTCCGGCAGCATATCGGTACAGGCGGAAGTGGACAACCGCTTGCGCATACCGAAGGGCAGCAGCGCCGAAATCGTAAGCGACATGCTTGGCAACGTGAAAATCAATCTGCTGCTTGCCAACAATCCGCGCGAGCGTGTCAATCCGGGCGAGACAATCCAGGGAGGCATCAACGACGGTGCGCTCGGCAAGGTGAAGGATATCATCCCGGCAGTCACGCAGCTTTTGCCGAAGCTTGACTCCATACTGACGAGCGTAAACGCGCTGCTCTCCAATCCGGCCATCGTGCACTCCATGCAGAACGTAGAGACCGTAACTGGCGACCTGACGGTTACCACACGCCGCCTGAACGGCCTGCTTGCAACTCTCGAAGGGCGCGTGCCGGGCATGATGACGCGCACCGACAGCATACTGGACAACGCCAACACGTTGACGAAGAACCTGAGTTCTGTCGACGTTGCAGCCACTGTGGCGCGCGTAGACGAGACGCTCGCCAACGTGGAGAAGTTCACCGAACAGCTTAACAACAACCAAGGCACGCTCGGCCTGCTCATGCGCGACCCGTCGCTTTACAACAATCTTACCAGCACGATGCGCTCGGCAGACTCTCTGCTAATCGACCTCAAGGCTCATCCGAAACGCTATGTCCACTTCTCTTTGTTCGGAAGAAAGGACAAGTAAATATCTGACTGCGTAACACGTTGGTATCCAGCGTGTTGTGAAAGGCCGTCTTTTGTACTGCAAAAGACGGCCTTTTATCGTGCGAAAGACGGCCTTTTGCAACGCGATTGGCCGTCTTTCGCAAAACGGAGGGTCAGGGGCCGCATCACTACATGCCGCCATATGTCCGGCAGGCGGCCGCCGTAAGCCGCCTGTGTGGTTAATTTAAAAATTATCTAAATAGTGGTTTTGTAGCCGGGAATTTCACAGAACAATCCCGAAACACGCCTTGGCAAACAGTTTTGCAGGGCTGAAAACCAAACTGTACGTTTTTCTTTTCCACGTCAGCACGGCGCGCATAAAATCTTATTTTACAAGTACTTGCACTTATGCAAGCATAAATATTACATCGCTGTTACAAAAACTTGCATAAAGTGCCGTAACACCGACAGTTACGTAAAAACCGCAGTCTGCAAACAAAAAGTTTTATTTGCCTGTCTCGATAATTTTTACGAAATTTGCAGACGCTAAAAAGACAAAGCGTCGAAAGACATATACATAATCACTCCAAACATGGACTATACCCCGAACGCACTTTGGGACAAATGCCTTTTGCTTATAAAGGAAAATGTCTCCGAGCAGCAATATAACGCCTGGTTCAGGCCGATAGCTTTCGAATCGTTCCACGAAGCGGGCAGGACACTTATCCTTCAAGTGCCCAGCAACTTCTTCGTTGAATACCTTGAAGAGAACTACATCGGCCTGCTCACCAAAGTGCTGACCAAATATTTCGGCCCCAACATAAGGCTAAACTACCGCATAATGGTAGACAAGACGCACAAGCTGACGCAGGAAGTGGAGCCTGAACCGATAGCCGACATCGACAAGACGCCGCAACGTACGACTCGCATCAACCAGTCGCCGACGGTGCTTGATGCCGCCAAACCGCAGGACATCGACTCCCAGCTTGACCCTCGTCACACTTTCGCCAACTACATCGAGGGCGACAGCAACAAGCTGCCGCGCTCCGTCGGGTTGTCGATAGCCGAGCATCCGAAGTCGACCCAGTTCAACCCTATGTTCATATACGGTCCTTCCGGCTGCGGAAAGACCCACCTTATAAACGCCATCGGCGTGCGCACAAAAGAGCTGTACCCACAGAAACGCGTGCTGTACATCAGCGCAAGGCTGTTCCAGGTGCAGTACACCGATGCCGTGCTGAAGAATTGTACCAACGACTTCATCAACTTCTACCAGACCATCGACATGCTGATTGTCGACGACATACAGGAGTGGGTGTCGGCAACGAAGACGCAGGAAACGTTTTTCCACATCTTCAACCACCTCTTCCGAAACGGCAAGCGCATCATCTTGGCGTGCGACCGGCCGCCGGTTGACCTCCAAGGCATGAGCGACCGCCTGCTGACACGCTTCAGCTGCGGACTCATTGCCGAGCTTGAGAAGCCCAACATACAGCTCTGCGTCGACATACTTAAAAGCAAAATCAAACGTGACGGCTTGCACATTCCCGAGGATGTGGTGCAGTTCATCGCCCAGACGGCCAACGGAAGCGTGCGCGATTTGGAAGGAGTTATCAACTCGCTGCTGGCCTTCTCCGTGGTGTACAACTGCAAGATAGACATGCGTCTGGCCGAAAGGGTTATCAAGCGCGCCGTCAAGATAGACAACGAACCGCTCACGATGGACGACATCCTCGACACCGTATGCAACCATTTCAACGTCTCCACCACCGCCGTTATGAGCCGCAGCCGCAAGCGCGACTATGTTGTGGCGCGTCAGGTGTCGATGTATTTGGCGCAGAAATACACCAAGATGCCGGCCTCGCGCATAGGAAAGCTCGTGGGAGGACGCGACCATTCGACCGTAATCCACAGCTGTACGCAGGTTGAGACGCGGCTGAAAATAGACAAGATGTTCAGCAGCGAGATACAGAGCATTGAAAACTCGTTCAAGTTGAAGCGATAAACAATAAAGGGATGAACCGTTGACGGTTCATCCCTTTTTCTTTGACCGGTGCGCATTAGTCCGCCCAAGGCCGTCCTGCACATGTTGTATCTCCGCCGCATGTCACAGGAAATTGTACACTACAATGTTGAAAGCGGCGACTATCAGCAGGAAAATATGGTCTTCGGCGACCTTTTTCTCCGCCTTGTAACGCACCGCCACGCGGCACAGGAAATATGCTCCGAAAACAACGGCGTTGGCTGTTTGCAGCATGTCTCCCGTCTGTTCATCAAACAGTCTGTCAACTTTTTCGCTGCTGAATACGAGGGTTGCGAAATAAATAACCCAGAACAGATAAAACATTATGCTGTCAACTCTTCTCATGGCGGTAAGGTTTTAATAGGTTAATATAAATGATGTAGGCATTTGCAGTTTTTTGTTGAAGGTAATAATGGCATTTGTCATGTGCAAATATAGTTACTTTTTTTGTTATTTACAAACATTGCCTGTATTTTCGTCCGTTGTACTTACAATTTCAAAAGGCTGCATTTTACATTCTAAAAGGCGGTCTTTTATCGTATGATAGGTGGCCTTTTACACGCTAAAAGGCCACCTTTTGCATGGCTGTTCTTGGCGGATGAAAACTGTAACGGAAAGCTTCCGGAATGTAACGGAATGTAAGCAAGGGTGCGGAAGCTGTGCCGGAAAAGTGTACAGACACAGCTTCCACGCCGTATTAAGGCCACAAAATCGTGGCATTTATTTGTGCGTTAAGATTATTTTGCTACCTTTGCACTGTCACGCCTGCAAGGTGTGGCATGAAATCAGAGCATGACTAACGTGTTTATGAACTTCGTTCTCATCTCAAAATAACGGCCAAATTACTTGGGATGAACAAGAGGATGGAAGGGAATAGATGCGCCCGGATGCGGGCGTTTTTCTCCTTTTATTTATCTTGTTCGGGGTGCTTGGCCGTTCCCTTGGGATGATAAGGATTGTGAAAAAGACGTCCGCTCTTTTTTCATTCATTCTTATTGCGACAGAGAAAATCCCTAAATAACGGCCAATTATGAAAGGTTTTCTTTTCACGCTGCCGCCTGTGAACTTCACGTCCGCAGGCGACGTTATAGCGGCTTACGTTCTGCCGTGCCGGCATGCGTACCGCCGCTACGCGCCATTGCATGCCCATGCCGTGGCGTATGGAAGCGTTGCGGCACGCGGAGGCTGTGTGGCAGCATGTGTTTTGTGGCATTCACACTTAAAACAAGACAGATATGAAAAGAAGATTACTTACAGTTGCGCTTGCCGTTGCGGTGACAGTGGCAGGCGCGAAGAAAATCAAGTTCGACTTCTCTACGGTGTTTGTGCCCGAGGAAGGTGGTGTAAAGTTTGAGAAAATCACAGATGACGCCGACCGTGTGGCCGACTATGACGGCAACATCGTTAGCCGTGCGTCGAGCATTTTCGGCTCGCGCAAGTCTACGGCGATGGACTGGTGGGTTGTGCCTCAAATCGCCTTGTCGCCCGACGGCAAGCGGTTGGCATACGTCAACGAGAAGAACGGCACTACGAACATTATGATTAAGAGTGCCGCAAAGGGCGGAGCCAGCGTGCAGCGCACGTTCCGCACCAACGTGCAGGGCTTCTCTTGGAGTCCCGACGGTACCACGCTCTGCTTCACCGAGATACGCAACGGACATCAAGGCATATATCTCGTCGACGCCAACCAGGGCACTGTGGTGAGGCAAATCTCCAACGGCAACGACAACGACCTTGGCGGAGTAATCACTCCTGACGGCAATACAATCTTCTTCCACCGCGGCGAAGGACTGTCAAGTTACAGCCTGTGGAGTTATGACAGGAAGACAAACCTTTTCTCAAACTACTCGCGCGGCATGACCGTATGCCTCATTCCTGGGACGCAGGACGAGGTGTACTGTGCGCGTTTTACCGACAAGAAGGAGAGCGAGATATGGCGCGTCAACTTCAAGACTGGTGTCGAGGAGGTAATCCTCGCCCAGCAGGGCAAGAGTTTTACCACGCCGCAGCTGTCGCCAGATGGCAAATGGCTGCTCGTGACGGGCAACAGCAAGTCGGAGAAGGAGGGCATAGCCAATACCGACATCTTCGTAGTCCGCACTGACGGCACGCAGCTGACGCAGCTTACATACCATCCCGGCAACGACCTTTCTGCCGTATGGTCGCCCGACGGACGCAGCATCTTCTTCCTCTCGCAGCGCGGCTCGGCCGACAAGGTGTATAACGTCTGGCGCATGGACTTCAACCTTTGAAAGACTTTAATATCACATTATTATTAATATAAAAACACGTTACAACAATGAAAAAACTATTTTTGGTAGCCGTATGTGCGCTTGGCGTGCTTACGGCATCAGCCCAGAGGGCAAGCAGCACATCAACTTCTTTCTTCTCGACGGAGAAGGCCGACCAGGGCGTAAGGTTCGGAATACGTGCCGGACTTAACTTCGCAAGCATGACTGGAGACTTCGATGACACGCCCGACAGCCGCACGGCGTTCCACGTCGGAGCAATCGCCGACATCCCGTTGATGCAGAGCTTGTACATACAGACTGGCCTTTACTTCCATAGCAAGGGCTTGAAGTTCGAGGAGGCTTACAACGGATATAAGGACAAGGCTACAATGAGTCCGATGTATCTGCAAATACCCATTCTGGCATCTTACCGCTATAACTTCAGCGACGCATTCCAGGTTGAGGTAGACTTCGGTCCATACTTCGCCTATGGAGTTGGCGGAAAGTACAAGGAAGAGTACACTGACGGCAGTGATTCGTTTGAGGCCGACACTGACATCTTCGGCGATGACGGCGTGCTAAAGCGTTTCGATTGCGGCCTTCAGGTTGGAGCCGGTGTTACGTTCGCAAGCCATTACTATCTTGGCTTCACTTATGAGTTCGGTCTTACGGACATTGCCAACGAGGATGTGTCGGAGGTAAGTGTAAAGAACAGCAACTGGATGCTAAGCCTTGGCTATACGTTCTGATGGCGCATCGTTGCTGCGCAAACCGCAATCTTAGGCAATTACAAATTTAAAATGCCGCCTTTTGCAACGCAATAGGCGGCATTTTATGTAATGAAAGGTGGCCTTTTACACGGTAAAAGGCCACCTTTTGCATTGCGTTCTACCGCCGTTGAAAACCGTAACTGCGGCAGGCTGTTTGGTTACAGACTGAAACTGAAGCGTGCTCCGGCCATCACCCACAGGCCGGGTTGCGGCACGTTGCCGTAGTCTACGTAGTCGGTGTCGAAGAGGTTGTTGGCCTCTACGTACAGCGAGTAGCGCGGCTTGCTCCATGCCAGGCGCGCGTCTACGAGCTGGTAGGGCCTGTACGTGCGGTTAATACCGTTGGTGTCGGTGTACGAGCCGCGCCTCTGCTGGAATCGGTACTTCACGTCCAAGGCGAGGCTCGGCGGCAGGTCGAGTCCGAGCTGGGCAACAACCTTGTGGCGGAGGTATTCAAGCGCGTACAGCGATTGCACGCCTTCTTCGCGCCGTTGGCTCTGGTCTATGTAGGCGTAGGCCACGCCGAGCGAGCGCAGTACGCGCTGCGAGGGCATGAGGCGGTGGAAATCCAACGCCACGTTGGCCTCTACGCCGGTGGAGTTGATGCGCGCATGGTTGACCGAAGTCCACACGCCAGGCTGTAGCCCCTCCATGCTTCCCCTTAGGGGAGGGGCAAGGTTGCCATTGCTGTTGCCTGTCTCCTCCCCTGTGGGGAGGCTGGGTGGGGCTTCTTCTGCGCCCTTCATGAGCCAGTCTATCATGTTCCTGCCCCAATGGCGGTACACTGATAGCGTGGCGTTGACGCCGCCTGCCGCATAGCGCAGCCCGAGTTCTACGGCCTTCATCTCCTCCGGCTTCAGGTGCTTGTCGGCCTTGTGCCCGTCAACGGAGTAGTACAGCTCGGTAAACGACGGCATGCGCAGCGACATGTTGAATGAAGCGTATGCCTTCAAGGCTGTTGTCAGGGCATAGCTTGCGTCTATACCGGGGTACAGCTTGAAGGGCATTTCGCTCCAAGTGTTCCTAACCGCGGTGAAGCCTGCCGACGCAGTGAAGCGTCCTATGGTGACGTTGTGCTCAAGATACAGGCTTATGTTTGTGCGGTTAAGCCCCACGGTGTAGTCTCTCTCGGTGCCGTGTATGCGCCTGGGGTTGTCAAGCGGTTCGCCGAGAGTTGTCGATATTATGTCCTCGTTGCGTATTTCCGCACCGAAAGCGGTGCGCCCCAGCGCCCAGTCGAACCACGCATTGAGGTTCAGCCCGATGACGTCGGTGCGGTGGTAGTTGAACGGCGAACGCTCAGGTGCGCCCCGGTAAAACTCGTAACGGTCGTGATAGCGGTTCCAGTAAACAGACGGAAGGAAGTGGAACCGCCCTGCCTTCGCCTCGGCTTTTACTGCCGTATAAAACTTTAATGTGTGCTCGTATTGCTCGTCTGACAGCGTGCTGTAGAACGTGTTGCTGCCCCAGTCCTTCACGCTCATGCCCGCGTGCCAGCTTACGGTAAGGTCTTTGTCCTTGTAACGTCCCTTGTAAAACGCCCGTCCGCCGCTGTAGTCGGCGTTAAGGTGGCCGTTCTTGCTGCGGCTGTAGCCGTCGCTGCGCGTATATCCGCCGCTTACGGAGTTGCTCCATTTGCCTGTTGCCAGTGAAAGCCGTGCCCCTGCGTCGGCATATCCGAACGAGCCGCCCCCTGCATGTACGCTTCCGCCGCTTTCGGTTGCGGCCTTTGTCACTACGTTTATCGCCCCGAGCAGCGACGATGTGCCGAAGATGTGCCCGGCAGGGCCTTCTATTACCTCTATTCTTTCAATGTCTCCGATGTCTACGGGCAGGTCGAAGGCGTTATGACCGGTCTGCGGGTCGCAGATGTTTATGCCGTCGAGCAGTATCGCTATATGCTCGCTTGTGCCGCCCCGGATGCCTATGTCTGTCTGCGCTCCTATTGCTCCGCGCTGGCGGACATCCACTCCTGCGGCGTATTTCAGTAGGTCATTGACACTTTGTGCTGGCGCGGCGGCAATCTCCTCGCGTCCCAGCACAGTTACAATTCTCGGTGCGCGGCCGGCGGCCAGCGGTGCGCGCGATGCCGTAACGTCAACTTCGTCGAGCATGACGGTGCGTGTCGAGTCGGCCATGCCTGTGCCGGCCATGTCCGTGCGCACGCTTACGCCGTCAGCCTTGGCGTAAGTCAACGTGGCGACGCTGAGCGTTCCGATGAGCACTTCGCGGCCGAGGCATGCGAACAGGGCATACCTTTTGCGGCTGAAGTGCGTGAACTTCATGCTCTCGCGCTTGTTGAAAACTGTTTTGTACATAAATAATTATTAAACGGTTAACGTTCCGCAACGTGCGGAACCGGCGGCAAAGGTAATACAAATAAGCAAGAAAACCGTGCCCGGCGCGTCCAAAAACTCATGCAGCAGCCCTGTTTTTCCTCCTCTTCCGGGCGAGTTCCGCCTTGCGCCCTTTGCTTTCCTGCTCTGCGGCGAAAGCTGAAAGTATTTCCGCTTTTATTTCGTTCAATCGAAATTTTGTATTACCTTTGCAACGGTTTTCAAACCAAATACATTGTAAACATGCGCTTGTGGCGGAATTGGTAGACGCGCCAGACTTAGGATCTGGTGTCTCGCGACGTGTAGGTTCGAGTCCTATCAGGCGCACGAAGACGATTGCCAAGTGGTTGATATTCAGCCGCTTGGCATTTTGTTTTGTGCCAATTGTCGTGGCTTTGATGTATTGTTGTGTATTGTTTGTGCTGGTTTGAGCGGAGTGTTGGAACGTTTTGCTTTAAGGATTATTAAGTTTTTGTTTTTCCATTTTCTTTACATTGTGATTTCGTAAACCAGAGTTTGGAATGCGGATTGTGGCGTATTGTGAACTGTGTTTTTGTGCTTTTTTAGGTGAAAAATGGCTGTTTTACGGTCTTGTTTTGGCGTTTTTCGTGCAGAAAGGCGGTTAATGGTGGTGCGAAAGACGGTTAAATACATTGCAAAAGGTGGCGTTTTGCATTGTAAAAGGTCGTCTTTTGCAGAGCGTTAGGGCAGGTACTGTGCGGCTTTTGACCGTAAGTAGTTGGTTTATAGCACTATACGTGAAATGTCGAAAAATGCTGTTTTTCATGCCGAACTGCGTTCCCATGCGCGCCGACGGCATCCTCAAGGGCTTAAACGGATTTTGACTTGCGGCTTTGTTGACATTGTTTTACAAAACAAAAGCTTTTATAGCACTTTGTTTAAGAAGTTAAGGAGGTTACAGGAGTTAAAGAAGTTATAGCCAATAGCTTAACCGCAGACAACCAACAAGGCATTCGGCTTTAACTCCTAACGAAGCGTAGCGGAGTGATAACTTCTTTAACTCCTTTAACTTCCTTGCCAAAATATTTTGCATTTCGCTCAAATTGCACTATCTTTGTACCTTGCAAAGTGGCCGGGACACGTTTCTGCGCCGCGTTCAATGCCGCCCGGCGGCATTTTCTTCATATACAACAACATCATCATGGACGACGAGATAAAGGACAACGAGAGCTTCGAGGAGCAGGCCGGAGACGTGGAACAGCCCGAAGAGGGCGTGGTGCAGGCCGGCGGCGAGGTGTACAAGCCTGTCAACAGGTTTGACGCTTCGGTGGTGCATCACCTTAGCGGAATGTACCAGAACTGGTTTCTCGACTACGCCTCTTATGTTATACTTGAGCGCGCCGTGCCCCACATAGAGGACGGCCTGAAGCCTGTGCAGCGGCGCATACTGCACTCTATGAAGCGCATGGACGACGGACGCTACAACAAGGTGGCCAACATCGTGGGGCACACGATGCAGTTCCACCCCCACGGCGATGCCTCGATAGGCGACGCCTTGGTGCAGTTGGGGCAGAAAGACCTGCTCGTTGACTGCCAGGGAAACTGGGGAAACATACTCACCGGCGACCGTGCGGCGGCTCCGCGATACATTGAGGCAAGGCTGTCGAAGTTCGCCTTGGATGTGGTTTTCAACCCCAAGACCACCGAGTGGCAGCTGAGCTATGACGGAAGGAACAAGGAACCCATCACGCTTCCGGCCAAGTTCCCGTTGCTTCTGGCGCAGGGCGCGGAGGGTATAGCCGTCGGCCTGTCGTCGAAAATACTGCCCCACAACTTCAACGAGATATGCGACGCCGCCGTGAGCTGCCTTCACGACGAGCCGTTCATGCTTTATCCCGACTTCTCCACTGGCGGAAGCATCGACGTAAGCAAGTATAACGACGGCCAGCGCGGCGGCGTGCTGAAGGTAAGGGCAAAGATAGAGAAGCTCGACAGCAAGACCCTCGTCATCCGCGAGATACCTTATGGCAAGACAACTTCAACCCTAATAGACTCTATCCTGAAGGCAATCGAGAAAGGAAAAATCAAGGCGCGCAAGGTTGACGACAACACGGCGGCGCAGGTTGAGATACAAGTCCACCTGGCGCCGGGCGTTTCGTCAGACAAGACCATCGACGCCCTGTACGCCTTTTCGGACTGCGAAATCAACATATCGCCCAACTGCTGCGTCATAGAGGACGACAAGCCGCAGTTCCTTTCGGTAAGCGACGTGCTGCGTTATTCGGTCAACCACACGATGGACTTGCTCCGCAAGGAACTCGAAATACGCAAGCGCGAGCTTTTAGAGCAGCTGCATTTCGCCTCGCTTGAAAAGATTTTCATCGAGGAACGCATATACAAGGACCGCAAGTTCGAGCTTGCTCCCGACATGGACGCGGCCTGCGCGCACATTGACGAGCGCCTTACGCCGTTCTATCCGCAGTTCATCCGCGAAGTGACAAAGGACGACATTCTGCGCCTTATGGACATAAAGATGGCGCGGATACTGAAGTTCAACAAGGACAAGGCCGACGAACTGATGGCCAAAATCAAGGCCGAGGTTGAGGAGATTGACTACAAGCTGGCCCACATGGTTGACGTAACGGCCGACTGGTTTACGTTCCTCAAGCAGAAATACGGTGCCGCCCATCCGCGACTTACCGAGATAAAGAACTTCGACACGATAGAGGCCACCAAGGTTGTCGAGGCCAACGAGAAGCTGTACATCAACCGCAACGACGGCTTTATAGGCACGGGGCTGAAGAAAGACGAGTTCGTCTGCAACTGCTCCGACATCGATGACATCATCATTTTCTACAAGGACGGCAAGTATAAGGTCGTGAAAGTGGCCGACAAGATATTCGTCGGGAAGAACATCCTGCATGTGTCCGTGTTCAAGAAGAACGACAAGCGCACAATATACAACGTGGTTTACCGCGACGGAAAGCTCGGAAAATACTACATGAAACGCTTTAACGTCACCAGCGTTACGCGCGACCGCGAGTACGACTTGACTATGGGCACGCCCGGTTCGCGTGTGGTTTACTTTACCGCCAACCCCAACGGAGAGGCCGAAGTGATAAAAGTCACCCTCGACCCGGCACCCCGCTTGAAGAACATCTTTAAGGAAAAAGACTTCTCGGAGGTGGCAATCAAGGGGCGTTCGGCGCGCGGCGTGGTGATGACACGTTTCAACGTACACCGCATTTCGCTGAAAAGCCACGGCCACAGCACGCTCGGCGGACGTAAAGTCTGGTTCGACCCCGACGTGAAACGCCTCAACTACGACGACCACGGACGGCTTCTCGGCGAGTTCAACGAGGGCGACAGCATCCTTGTTGTGCTTGAGGGAGGCGACTTCTACCTGTCAAACTTCGATGTGAACAACCACTATGAGGACAACATACGCATCATAGAGAAGTACGACGAGCACAAAGTGTGGACGGCGGTGCTCTACGATGCCGACCAGCAAGGCTATCCTTACATAAAGCGTTTCATGCTGGAAGGCTCGAAGAGGAAGCAGAACTACGTCGGCGAAAACCCCAACAGCCGTCTCGTTTTCCTTACAGACGAGCCTTATCCGCGCTTCCGCATAACCTTCGGAGGCAACGATTCGTTCCGCGACCCGATGGAAGTCGACGCCGCGGAGTTCATTGCCGTAAAGGGCTTTAAGGCCAAGGGCAAGCGCCTTACCACGTGGACAGTTGACAAGATAGAACAACTTGAACCGTTGGAGCGTGCCGACGGTAATGAGGACGATGATGAGGAGGAAGGCGGAATGCCGTCTGACGATGCGAAAGACGAGAACCTTGACCCCGATGCAGGCAAGAGCCAGCAGCAGGTTATTGACGAGATTACCGGGCAGCTCAACCTCTTCGGCGAAGACTGAAAGCCTCTTCCTGTCCCTCACACGTGGTGAGTGAATGTGCAAGCAACTATAATTAACCACGCCCCTCATCATTTGTAAGGCAGTGAGGGGCTGCATATTGGATGATGAAAGCGATACGTTTAATTTGCATATCAGTGTTTTCCGTCCTGCCGCTGGCCGTTTTCGGCCAGGGCGGTGACACCTTATATAGTAATAAGGTGATAACAAACGCCCAGATGCTTGGCATTGGCGGTGCAAGCATTCTTGACACATACCTGTCGCCGGAGGAGTATTCGGGCTGGGAGTTGCGTTATGTTTCGCATACAATCCGCCGCCGTGAAGGCAGCCGCTGGTCCCGTATGCTCATGCACCAAGGCTCGTTTGCATACGCCGACAACCGTTCGGGCAACGGCAGCGAGATGGCCGGCATGTACACGTTTACCTACGGTGTGCATTACAACTGGGACTTTATGGGCGGCCGGTTCAATGTAATGGCTGGTGCGCAGGCCGACCTTGACGTGGGCTTCCTTTACAACACGCGCAACGGGAACAACCCTGCGCAGGCGCGTCTTGCGCTCAACATCGCCCCGAGTGCCGCCGCGACATACCGCTTCAGGCTTGGGCGTGTGCCCATGTCGGCGCGCTATCAGGCCAGCGTTCCGCTGTTCGGAGTGATGTTCAGTCCAAATTACGGCCAGTCATATTACGAGATTTTCTCGCGCGGCGACTACGACCACAACGTCGTTCCTACAACAGTCGCCTCCACGCCGTCGCTCCGCCAGATGCTCACTGTTGACTTCACGCTCGGCAAGACGACGCTCCGCGTGGGCTATCTCGGCGACTACCGCCAGGCCAAGGTCAACAACCTGAAGTATCATACATATTCAAACATGTTCCTTATAGGTTTCGTAAGGACGTTCAAACTTACCAACATCATCCCATGAAAAAGCTGTTTTACGTCATAATTCCACTTCTTGCGGCCTTCGTTGCGGCATCATGCGTTGACGAGGAAGAGTTTTCCGACAGTCCGGAAGGCAACTTCGAGGCACTCTGGAAGATAATGGACGAGCGTTATTGCTTCTTCGGCTACAAGGCCGACGAGTACGGACTTGACTGGAACGAGGTGCGTGCGAGGTACAGCCTGCAGGTGGACGAGAGGATGAACGACGACCAGCTGTTCGAGGTTTTGGGCAATATGCTCGGCGAACTGCGCGACGGACACGTGAACCTTTACTCTCCGTTTGACAACGCGAGGTATTGGAGTTGGAAGGAAGACTATCCCACCAACTTCAGCGATTCCCTGCTGCGCCGCTATCTTGGGACAGATTACAAGATTGCGTCGGGGCTTCAATACCGCAAGCTCGACGACAACATAGGCTACATCTACTGTCCTTCGTTCGAGAACGGCATCGGCGACGGCAACCTTGACGAGGTGCTTTATTACCTCGCTTCGTGCACGGGACTGATTGTAGACGTGCGCGGCAACGGCGGCGGACAGCTCACAACGGCGGAGAAACTGGCTACTCGCTTTACCGACGAGAGCATCCATGTAGGCTACATACAGCACAAGACTGGGCCTGGGCACGATGATTTCTCCGAGCCGGAGAAGCAGACCTTGAAGCCGTCGAGCGGCATACGGTGGCACAAGCAGGTTGTAGTGCTTACCAACCGCGAGGTGTTCAGCGCGGCCAACGAGTTCGTGAAGTACATGAAGTGCTGCCCCAACGTAACTGTGGTTGGCGACAAGACGGGCGGCGGAGCAGGCATGCCGATGAGCAGCGAGCTGCCAAACGGCTGGGCGGTGAGGTTCAGCGCCTGCCCGATGTACGACAAGGACCTGCAGTGTACCGAGTTCGGCATCGAGCCGGACTACAGCGTCAGCCTGACGGACGACGACTTCCAGAAGGGTGAGGACACGATAATCGAGTATGCGAGAAAGTTAATTAATAGTTGAAAATGGAGAGTTGAGAATGGAGAATTATGATTTGCTTTGTTGTTTTAACGTGCAATGGTAATCATAATTCTCCATTCTCAACTCTCCATTCTCAATTAAAATAAAATAATGATAGGAATAAAAGACCTTTCCATCGGCTACCGCCAGCATGGCGGCAACCGTCTTGTGGCGTCGGGCATCAATGCCGAAATCGAGGGCGGACGCTTCACTTGCCTTATCGGGGCGAACGGGGCGGGCAAGTCGACGCTGCTCAAGACGCTTGCCGGTTTTCTGCCGAAGTTGGGCGGCAGCATATATATAAAAGGTAAGGAAATATCCGATTACACGGCCAAGGACATGGCGCGGACGGTAGGTGTGGTGCTTACCGCGCGCCCCGAAGCCATGAACATGACCGTTGAAGAGACCGTTGCGCTCGGCCGCACGCCGTACACGGGCTTTTGGGGTACGCTGTCCGACGGCGACAGGCGCATCGTCAGCGAGTCGATGGAGCAGGTTGGAATATCCCGACTGGCGCGGCGCGTAATATCGACGCTGAGCGACGGAGAGCGGCAGAAGATGATGATAGCCAAGGCTTTGGCGCAACAGACGCCGGTAATCTTCCTCGACGAGCCGACGGCTTACCTCGACTATCCCAGCAAGGTGGAGGCGATGCTCCTCCTTGCGCGCCTCAGCCACGACACGGGCAAGACCATCTTCATGTCAACCCACGACCTCGAGCTTGCCCTCCAGGCTGCCGACACGCTCTGGCTCATGCTCGGCGACGGCTGCATACATACCGGCACGCCGCACGGACTGGCCTCTTCGGGCCGCCTTTCGGCCTTCATCGAGCGCACGGGAATAGTCTTTGACAGGGACACTTTGCGCATAACGGTTGACAAATCCGTAATCCGTTGACATACAGTAACTTACGAAACGCTTTCCAAAAGGCCGTCTTTTACACGCTAAAAGACGGCCTTTTGCATTGTAAAACGTGACCTTTTGCATTCCGATTTGCCATGTTTTAAAATGAGAATGGAGAGCAGGGAACGTATGATTGTGATTTGTCTTGTTTTAAGATGGCCTCAAGGCTAATCATAATTGTCAACCGTCGTTTCCCCATTCCCCATTTAACAGCCGCTCTTCTGCCGGTATTGCATGCTCCGTTGGCTGACGGATAAATAGCGGTGAAACGTTTTTTTCGTTGCAGACAAATGTTTCTTTTTGTCACATTTTGTGTATAAATAAAGAAAAATTGCTTATTTTTGCAGCAGGTGATACAGCTTTTACGACATATTAAGACTGCGCGTGCGCTGGCATGTGTGCTGGCGCTGGTGTCGCTTGCCTTGTGCTTCAGGGCTTCTGCTGCTGCCGTCAACAAGTACGACAGCCTCATAGCCAAGTGCCGAGACTGGACGAGCGACAGGATAATAGCCGCCGGAGACAGATACAAGCAGCAAGGCAACGACGAGAAGGCGCTCGTGATGTACATGATGGTGTGCAACAGGGTGGAGCCTGACATGTCAGACGCCGATGCCAGGACGTGCGCTTTGGCACATCTGAAGACCGGCGACATATACTATGACGGCGGCAATTTTTCCAACGCCTTGCTGTTCTACGTCGACGGATTGAAGGTCAGCGAGCGCAGCAGTGATATGCCATATTCGGCCGTTTTCTACAAGAACATGGGCAATGTGTACAGCATGTTCCAGGATTATGAAACCGGCATACGCCTTTACACTAAAGGCATCGAGTACGGAAAAGCCGCCGGCGACAACGAGACCGTGTACAAAATATGCCAGAACCTGACCGGGGCTTACATCTACACGGGCGACGTCAAGAGCGCGCGCCGCTATTATGCCGAGGCGCAGCATACGCCCCACAAGCCGACAGACGTAAGCCGCTTTATGGACGGTTACACGCATGGCATTGTGCTAAAAGGCGAGGGGCGGCTGGGCGAAGCCGTAACCATATTCAAGCGTTTGGCCGCCAAGGCCGGCGCGGCGGGCATCGGGGCGCGTTACGAGTGCTCGGCCTACAATGAGGTGTATAAGGTTTACGAGAGCATGGGATACAGCGATTCTACCCTTGTTTACATGAACCTCTGCAACCGCCTGGCCGAAAAGAACGGCTTGAGGCACATGTTCGTTGACGTTTTGAAGTCGCTTTCCGATTTTTATGCGGCCAAGGGCGACAGGCGCAAGGCTCTCGACATGAAGCTGGAATATTATGCCGTGAAAGACTCGGTGTTCGACCTACGTGAGCTTGACATGGTGAAAAACCAGCACTTCCTGTACGAAACGGAGAAGGCGCAGCGCGACATTTCAGCCCTGAGGCGTGCTGAGGAACGTAGGTTGCAGGTGATAAGCCACCAGCGCGCCATAATAGCCTGCGTCACGGTGGGCATAGTCCTGGTGTCGCTGTTGCTGCTGTATGTCTACCGGCAGAAGTGCCGCCTGGACGAGAACTACCGCAGCCTGTTCAACCTCAACCGCCAGATTTCAGCCGGAAACACGGTTGAAGGCGAACGCAAGAAAGCTGTTGTGCAGGCTGGACAGCCTGCGCCGTCAGAACCGCAGGAAGTGTTTGCGGCTGACGAAAGTGACGACGCAAAGTACAAGGGAAGCAGCCTTAACGACGAACAGCGCGACAAGCTGGCTGCGGCGATAGCCAGCGAGATGGACAACGGCACCGAATTCTGCAATCCCGACTTCTCTTTGGACACTCTGGCAAGGATTGTAGGCTCTAACAGCACCTATGTGTCCCAGACCATCAACGCCGTCTACGGCAAGAACTTCAGCAACTTCGTCAACGAATACCGTGTGCGGTTGGCCTGCCGCCGACTGGCCGATGTTGAGCATTATGGCAACATCACCATACGCGGTGTCGGCGAAAGTGTGGGCTACTCGGCATACGGCACTTTCATAAAAGTGTTCAAGAACATCACCGGAATGCCGCCGTCGCTCTATCGGAAAATGGCTCTTGAGGAGGCGGAAAGCTTTTCCGGGGCTGGTGTTGTTCACAATTCGTGAATCGTGAACAATTCCGTTTGTTTCTATTTTATATCTGCCATTTGCATTAGTAACAAGCCTGTTCTTATTAAATCTACGTTAGTTCGGTATAAGATTAATGTCTTGTAAATATTAGAATTATGCCCTATAAACGGCGTATGCTTATGCCTGACCCACGTTAAATCAGCTCATGCTTTGTCCGTAGGAAAACTGCGGAAAACCAAAAGGCCGCCTTTTGCGTTGCGAAAGGTGGCCTTTTAGCGTGCGAAAGATGGCCTTTCGCAAGGTAAAAGACGGCCTTTTGGAAAGCCGCCGGACGGCAGTATGTAAACATTTGCATGCCGACTGTGCCGCCATCGGCCTGTGTCGGAGCGTCAGTACACCATCTTGAGAGGTGAAAACGGGCATGAATTGTTCACGATTTATGAATCGTGAACAATTTGATTTGTAAATTATCGTCCGCTTTTTTACTTTTGCGGCAGAAACGTAAAAGCTGAATATTGATATTAACCTAAAACTTTAGATGTATGAAAAAGACATTACTATCATTGCTCGGCCTGTGCGTTGCAGGCGCGGCATCGGCGCAGATTTACATCTCGGATGTGAGATTTGATGCCAACGGCGTGAACAACGACGGAATCGTTGTGGGTTCGCAAGACCAAAACATGCCCATACTTCTATGGGACGCAAAGAAAGGCGGAGACGCAAGCGCTTTCACCAACATCGGCGGTATATCGGCCGGACAGGGCATAGGCGGCGTTGCCCGCTTCTCCGGCGACGGCAAGTTTGTTACCGCCCCGATGCCTTGTGACGCCATACCAGTTGTGTCTGATTGGGAGAAAAACGTGTACAGTGATTTTGCTTACACATATAACGACGTGCTTTATGTGTCAGATTACAATGTTTTTGCCATTGGCGAAAGCGCCGACGGCAAGTCGGGCATATTTCTGAGGTCGGCTAATAACGGTACTTCTTGGAAGGAGATAATGGACTTTTTCAGACTTGATGAACAGAGCGGAACATACGTTGTGTTTGAACCTGCCGCCCTTACATCTGTGGCTCCGTTGTCAAACTATCAGTTTCTGCTCGGCGGCAAGGACGGCGGATTGTATTTCAGCAGCAACGGAGGAAATTCGTTTGAACCTATCAACCTTCAGCCCGAAGGCGACGAAGGCACGGTTGACACGTATTGGGCGATGGACTTCCTTTACGGACTGTATGACGACGGCACTGTCGCTTCAGAGACCGCAACTTACGGTGTAATCGGCGTTGAGTACACCGACGGCAGCTATGCCGTATGGTACACGACCGACACCGGCGACACATTCTCAATGGCAACGGGCGTAAACGGAGTGCCGCAGTACATCACGCATACAGGCAACACCTTCTTCATGGTTACAAAGAACGGACACATACAGAAGTCTGAAGACTACGGCAAGACATGGGCTGACGTTTACCAGATTAGCGGCGGAACATTCTACCGCATCAGGTTCTTCGATGATAATAAGGGCATAGCCACGACGGACAATGTTGTCTACATTACGCGCGACGGCGGAGCTACATGGACGCAGACAGCCGTGCTGCCCACGGGGATATGGACAAAGACGGCGAGCCGTGCCGGAGGCTCTGACGTCATAGCATGGAACGACGCGACATGGAGCGGCGACGTTCTGACCGTTGCCGGTTCGCAGGGCATGGTTTACCGCTCGGTTGACGACGGCGAGACGTTCTCGAAACTTACGGTTGACGACAGCTATACAGGCGGTTACACCACCATGATGTACAAGAGCGGCGTGTGCAACCTGTTCGGACAGGAAGGAAACTTCTATCGCAAGGCCGACAATACGTCAGTAAGCGGTTACTGCGCGGGCATATACGACATAGAGAACGAGACGTGGACACCGCTGGCAAGCACCGGCTACATGTCAGGCGAGACGGCTTCGGCACCTTGGCAGTTCTCCGGCGACGGCAAGACAGTTGTGGGTAACGCATACGTGAGGAACCAGATTACAAATACCGTGCTGGCGCATGCCGTTGCAATGAGTACGGACAACGTTATAGACCTCGGCAGCAAGTTCGACAACATAGACAGGTCAACCAGCGCCCTCGGCGTAAGTTATGACGGCAGCGTAATCGTTGGCTGGCAGGACATCTTCGGCCCGAGGTTCGGCGCGGTGTGGACCCGCAACGAGGACGGCTCTTACACGCAGCGCATGATGCTTAAAGACACAAGCAAGGACGAGGACGACATCAATTATGACGACCATCAGGACTGCTATGACAACCTTGTGGCTTCGGCCCGTTCGGTATCTCCCGACGGCAAGTGGATAGGCGGCGACGGCAGCACGGGCGACTCGGCGTTCCCCGGCCCGTGGATATGGAACGAGGAGGAAGGCTACAAGCTCATCTTCGACGATGCGGAGGTTGACGGCAGCGTTGCAGCCGTAAGCAACAACGGCGAGAAGGCCGTAGGCTGGCAGGGACTCGGTTCGTCGGCCTGGCTCTATACGAAGGACGGCGGCGTGCAGTACCTTCAGGACTATGTTACCAACGTTCTTGGCTGCGACCTCGGCGACTTCTATATCATGTCGGTTTATGACATGTCGCCCAACGGACGTTATGTCTGCGGCTACGGAATGCGCGGCGACCAGGTGCTGGGCTATATGATAGACCTTGAAGGCAAGGGCACTTCAATCGAAGACAAGGTAGTAAGCCAGACGAAGGCTTCTGTTTACCCGAACCCCGTATCAGACGAGCTGCATGTTGACCTGCCTTACGGAGCTGAAGATGTAAAGACTACGCTGACACTCGTCGACATGCAGGGCTGCGCGGTACGCCGTGTTGAGACTGTCCAGACGAGCAACATAATCAACGTAAGCAACCTGCCCCAGGGCATTTACATCCTCGACGTGAACGCCCGCGGCTCTCACAAGGCATTCAAGGTAGTAATAAAGCATTGACATTCGCGGAACGCCTGTAAACAGGCGTGGATGCAAAAGACCGTCTTTTACACGCTAAAAGGCGGTCTTTTGTGTTGTAATTGATGGCCTTTTGCAAGGCGAAAGGCCACCTTTTGCAAAACGGGTTGTGGCGAGGTGCGCAATTGTTTACAAAAGCTAAAAATACAGGTGGCTGTAAAATTGGTAAGATTTTCGGTAAATGATATACGTATGAGGCTGATTTTTTGTTGTATTTTTGCAACGTGTAAGAATATAACAAAAAAACAAGCAAAATGAAAAAACTTATATTGCTGGCCGTGGCGGCTGTAATGGCGGTGGGCACGGCGGCACAATCGAAGGTTTATTTCACGAAGGAAATCACGCCCGAGGCGCTCGTGAAGATATACAAGGCGCTTGGCAAGGAGGCCAAGGGGCGCGTTGCCGTGAAGATTAGTACAGGCGAGGCCGGAGGCCACAACTACCTGAAGCCGGAGCTGATAGGCAAGCTGGTGGGCGAGGTTGGCGGCACAATAGTGGAATGCAACACGGCATACGCCGGCAAGCGCATGACCTCTGCCGACCACTGGAAGGTGATACGCGACCACGGTTTCGACAATATTGCCCGTGTGGACATCATGGACGAGGAGGGCGACATGCGCATACCGGTGAGGGACACGACGCACATCAAGTATGACATCGTAGGCTCGCACCTTGCCAACTACGACTTCATGGTTAACCTGGCGCACTTCAAGGGGCACGCGATGGGCGGCTTCGGCGGTGTGCTGAAGAACGCGTCAATCGGCGTGGCGTCGAGCAACGGCAAGTCGTACATACACACTGCTGGCAAGGTGCAAAGCCCGGCGGAGCTGTGGAGCAACCTGCCTGCGCAGGATTACTTCCTCGAAAGCATGGCTGCCGCCGCGCAGGGCGTTCACGACTACATGAAGGGCAACGTGGTGTACATCAACGTTATGAACAACATGAGCGTTGACTGCGACTGCGACAGCAACCCCGACGAGCCGAAGCTGAAGGACATGGGCGTGCTGGCTTCGCTCGACCCTGTGGCCTTGGACAAGGCTTGCCTTGACCTTGTGTTCGGCCACAAGTCCGTTGAAGGCGACGACGCGAAGCCCCTTATCGAGCGCATCAACCGCCAGCACGGCACTCACATAGTTGACTATGCGGAGAAGATAGGCCTTGGCAGCAAGGCTTACACCCTCATAGATATAGACAATCAATAACTTCTTCAATGGGTGGCGGTTCGCAGCGAGTGCGGGCCGCCACGTTTACAGGCCCGGCATTAGCGCGAAGCGTGCGGGCACATGCTTTCTCGATAACATTTTTTTAATACCTAAAATACTCTGTTTTTGATGAAAAGATTTATTTTTGCAGCAGCAGTGTTGTTGGCCGCAAGGGGCGTAGCATGCGCCCAACGCGACACCACAAGCCATGCGCTCGACAACGTAGTGGTGACTGGTACGCGCTCGGTGACCGACGTGCGCCATCTGCCCATGACAATATCGGTGGTTGACCGGCGGACGCTTACCGAGAACCAGCGCGTCAACGTGCTGCCTACTCTGTCAGAGCAGGTGCCCGGATTGTTCGTCACGTCGCGTTCGATGATGGGCTACGCCGTAAGCGACGGCGCCGCCGGAGGCATCAGCCTGCGCGGACTGGGCAGCGGAGCGGGCCGCATGATGGTGCTCATCGACGGCCATCCGCAGTATCAGGGCATCTTCGGCCACTCCATTGCGGACTCTTACCAGACTATGATGGCAGAGCGCGTGGAGGTGCTGCGAGGCCCGGCCTCGGTGCTGTACGGCTCAAACGCCATGGGCGGAGTTGTCAACATCGTCACCCGGCAGATGCGTGCCGACGGCTCGAAAACCGACATCAACCTCGGCGCAGGCTCTTACGGCACGTTTCAAGGAGAGTTTGCCAACCGCGTGAGGAAGGGCGGCTTCTACAGCGTTGTTGCCGGACAGTACGGCCGCAGCGACAACAACCGTCCCTCGATGGGGTTCGAGCAGTATGGCGGTTACCTGAAGCTGGGTTACGACTTCTCGCCGCACTGGACGGCATACGTCGACGTTGACGTGACGCATTTCAACTCGTCATACCCCGGCAGCACGCACGAGCCGTTGCAAGGGGCGCGCCAGTGGATAACGCGCGGCGTGGCTTCGGCTGTGGTCGAGAACCATTACGGCAATACCTCGGGTGCCATAAGCGTGTATCACAACTTCGGCCATCACCGCATCAATGACGGACATGCTCCTGGCGAGGATGCGCAGACAGCCTTTTTCTTGTCGGACGACGCTTTAACCGGCTTCTCGATATACCAGAGTGCGACGTTCTTTAGGGGCAACCGCATCACCGTCGGCCTTGACTATCAGCACATCTACGGCAAGGCTTGGAATGAAGACATACTCACGGGAGCCGAGACCGGCACCATAGGCAACCACCATGAGAATGAGATTGCAGGCTATGTGGACTTCAGGCAAGACTTGTTCAGATGGCTTACGGTTGACGCCGGGGTGCGCGTTGACCACCATTCGCAGAGCGGAACGGAATGGGTGCCGCAGGGAGGACTGGTGTTCCGCGTAGTACGTGACGGCGAACTGAAGGCCATGGTGAGCAAAGGCTTCCGCAATCCGACAATCCGCGAGATGTATCTTTGGCGTCCGGCAAACGACGGCTTGCGCCCTGAGCGCACGATGAACTACGAGCTTTCATGGAAGCAAAGGCTCATGGGAGGCGGCTTCTCGTATGGTGTGAACCTGTTTTACATCAAGGGCGACAACATAATACAGACCGCAATGGTGGACAACAGGCCGATGAACGTCAACACGGGAAGCATCGAGAACTGCGGCGTTGAGGCCGAGTTTGCATGGAAAGTGAACCGTTATTGGAGCTTGGACGGCAACTACAGCTACCTGCACATGGTCAACAAGGTGCTCGCCGCGCCTGAACACAAGGCGTATCTGGGTGCCGGTTACCGCTGTGGAAAATGGACATTGACCGGTGGATTGCAGTATATCGACGGCCTGTACACGCAGGTTGACCCTGCCGAAATACAGGAGAACTTCCTCCTGTTGAACGTCACCGCCGGTTACCGCGTGCTGCCCTGGCTCAACATCTGGGCAAAAGGCGAGAACCTGCTGGCGCAGAAATACGAAATCAACTATGGCTACCCGATGCCTAAGGCGACATTCATGGGTGGCGTGAATATAAATATTTAACTAGGTTATGAGGTTGTGCGGTTTTGGGGTTATACGGTGTTTGAAGCCTGTTTCACCGGCTTTGGGGACTGAAAACCTTAAAACCGCAAGACCTTAAAACCGTAAAACCTTACAAAACATTATGGGAATAGGTATGCAGGAAATCCTCGTCATCGCACTGCTTGTGCTGCTGTTTTTCGGCGGAAAGAAAATACCCGAACTGATGAAGGGCCTGGGCAAGGGTGTAAAGAGCTTCAAGGACGGGATGAACGGAAAGATTGACGACGAACAGGAAGAGCCAAAGAAAAAGGATGAATGACGACGGCGCGCTGACGTTTTGGGAGCATCTTGACGTGCTACGCGGCAGTCTAATCCGCATGTTGGTGGCCGCCGTGGCCGCAGGTGTCGTGGCTTTCGTGTTGAAGGACTGGCTGTTTGCGGTGGTGCTTGCGCCTGCCGACGGCACGTTTGTCACGTACAGGTTGCTTGGTGTGGAGCCGTTCACCATACGTTTGGTGAACACCGGGCTTACCGAACAGTTCATGATACACATGAAGGTGGCGCTTGTCGCCGGCGCGCTGATGGCTTCACCTTATATATTATATGTGCTGTTCCGCTTCATTTCGCCAGCGCTTTACGACAACGAACGGCGTTATTCGGTGCGTCTGACCGTCGCCGCCTACGCGATGTTCCTCGTCGGGCTGCTTGTCAATTACTTTGTTGTCTTCCCGTTGACCGTCCGTTTCCTCGGCACTTACTCCGTCAGTGCCGACGTTGAGAACTTACTGACTATCAGTTCGTATGTTGACACGCTGGCAATGATGAGCCTTGTGTTCGGCATAGTCTTTGAAATCCCGGTTGTTTGCTGGCTTCTGACCCGCTTCGGTCTGTTGAAGGCCGCATGGATGGGCCGTTACCGCAAGCATGCTGTGATTGCAATAGTGGCGGTGGCGGCGGTAATCACGCCCACGTCAGACGTGTTCACGCTACTGCTTGTGTCGTTTCCAATCTGGCTGTTGTACGAGGTTAGCGTTGTGATAGTCAGGTTTACAGAGAAAAAGAAAGCATTAAACGACAATAAAAATACAATGACATTATGTTGAAGAAAATAAGGACAACCTTGGCTTTGGTGGTGTTCGTGCTTATAACGCTGCTGTTTTTAGACGTTACGGGCACGCTGCACGCATGGTTGGGATGGCTCGCCAAGATACAGTTTTGGCCTGCCTTTTATGCCCTGAACATAGGTGTTGTGGCGGTGTTGGTCGTCCTTACGCTTGTGTTCGGGCGCATTTACTGCTCTGTAATCTGTCCTTTGGGCGTCATGCAGGACGTGGTTTCGTGGCTGCATGGCCGCCGGAAGCGCAATAGGTTTACTTATTCAAAGGAAAAGAAATGGCTGCGCTACGGCATGTTGGGCGTGTTCATCATCTCGGCTGTCGCCGGAATTAACGCCATCGTGTCGTTACTTGCTCCGTACAGTTCATACGGACGCATCGCAAGCAGCCTGTTCAAGCCGGTTTATGAGACTGGAAACAATGTGCTGGCAAGCATCGCCGAGCACTTCAACAGCTACGCTTTCTACAGCGTTGACGTGTGGATGAAGAGCCTGCCAACGCTGATTATCGCTTCGGTGACGTTCGTCGCCATCGTAATCCTTGCCTGGCGTGGCGGCAGGACATACTGCAACACCATCTGTCCGGTAGGAACAATCCTCAGTTTCTTTGCCCGTTTCTCGTGGTTCAAGGTGCGGATTGACGAAAGCAAGTGTGTCAATTGCGGTCTGTGTACAAAGAACTGCAAGGCTTCTGCCATCGATTTCAAGAACCATAAGATAGACTACAGCCGCTGCGTAGTCTGCGGTGACTGTCTCGGCAAGTGCCACAAGGGAGCATTGAGCTTTACGAGTGGACGAGCAGACAAGTCAACAAGTGGACGAGTAGACAAGTCAACGAGTCAACAAGTGGACAAGCAGACAAGTGGACAAGCCGGCAATGCAAATCTTCTTGTCAACTCGTCAACTCGTAACTCGTCTGCTGACAATGGCCGCCGCTCGTTCCTTTTGGCTGCGGCTATTGCCACGACGGGTGCAGCATTGGCGCAGGAGAAGAAGAAGGTTGACGGCGGACTGGCTGTCATCGAGGACAAGATAGCCCCCGAAAGGCTCACACCGCTGACGCCTCCCGGCTCAATGTCGGCACAGCATTTCGCCCAGCACTGCACGGCCTGCCAGCTCTGCGTGTCAACATGTCCCAACGGCGTGCTGCGTCCGTCAACGGATTTGTCGAAGTTCATGCAGCCCACAATGTCTTATGAGCGCGGATATTGCCGTCCGGAATGTACCAAGTGCGGCGAAGTTTGCCCCACCGGAGCAATCAAGCCCATCACACGGGCGGACAAGTCGGCAACGCAAATCGGTCATGCCGTATGGATTAAGAAGAACTGCGTGCCCCTGACAGACGGCGTTGAGTGTGGAAACTGCGCGCGCCATTGCCCTGCCGGGGCTATACAGATGGTGCCGTCAGACCCCAAGAACGGGCAATCGCCTAAGATACCGGTTGTCAACGAGGCCCGCTGCATAGGCTGCGGAGCGTGCGAGAACCTGTGCCCGGCGCGTCCGTTCAGCGCAATCTACGTTGAGGGGCACGAGGTGCATAGGGAGATTTAAGTGAAGAATGAATAACGAAGAGTGAAGAATTAAATTGCAGGTTAATTCCGCTTTTTGGTTCGTAAGATATTACTCCTTAATTCCGCAACACATATTGTTAGAAATAAATTTAAAATACTGAGTAATAAT
>USHW01000016.1 GCA_900554545.1 uncultured Prevotella sp.
GAAGCGCCAGCAGAAGGGGTGGAGGCGGCGCCCGTGTCGCAGCGTCCGGCATCCGTGCCCGACACCGGGAATGACGACGAAGAGCCCGATTTCGAGGAGATTACCCTTGCAGGGAACGGGGCGCCGAATAACGGGGCCGTACTGGGCGAAGTGATCAACCATGACAAACAGACGCTGGCCGATACGATTGTGCCGCCGCGCGACATGGCCTCGGAACTGCGCCGCAGCGAGCCCGTCACCGACCTGAGGCGCGCCATCGGCATCAACGACAAGTTCCTGATGATCCGCGACTTGTTCGACGGCGATGCCCGGGCTTACGAAGCGGCGCTCGACAAGCTCGATGCCTTCGGCGATTTTGACGACTGCATGATCTACATTGCCGAGAACTACGCCTGGAACGCCAATTCCGACGGTGCGAAACTGCTGATGGAGCTGCTGGAACGCAAATTCGCTTGACGGCATGGCAAAACTCTATATCGTGCCGACGCCGATCGGCAATCTGGACGACATCACGCTGCGCGCGGTGAACGTGCTGCGCACGGTCGATTTCATTCTGGCCGAAGATACGCGCACGACGTCGTTTCTCCTCAAACACCTCGGCATCGAGAAGAAGCTCCGGTCGCACCACAAGTTCAACGAACACGGAACGTCGGCCGCCATCGTAGAGCGGCTGAAAGCCGGCGCAACCATAGCCCTGATAAGCGATGCCGGCACGCCGGGCATCAGCGACCCGGGCTTCTTCCTCGTGCGCGAGGCCGTCAATGCTGGCGTTGAAGTGCAGTGCCTACCGGGAGCCACGGCCTTCGTTCCGGCACTGGTGTCGTCAGGACTGCCGTGCGAGCGCTTCTGCTTCGAAGGCTTCCTGCCTCAGAAAAAAGGCCGCGCTACACGCCTCGAAGCACTGAAGGACGAACAGCGCACCATGATATTCTACGAATCGCCATACCGGGTGCTAAAGACATTGCAGCAGCTGGCCGAGCACTTAGGCGGCGACCGCCGGGCAAGCGCATGCCGCGAAATATCCAAGATACACGAAGAAAGCGTGCGCGGAACGCTCGACGAACTGACAGCCCACTTCAAGGAAACCGCTCCGAAAGGCGAATTTGTCATCGTGGTTGAGGGGAAAAGCCACGCATCCGGCAAGCAACACGGCGGCGGCAGGCATGAAAACGGCACGGAACAATAACCAGAGAAAAAGACAACATTAACAAAAAACGAATATGAAAAAGGTATTATTATTTGCACTTTGCCTGTTCACACTGGCATCATGCAACAACGGAAAATCGCCGTCAGGCCCGTCTGACGACAGCCAAAAGGACTCTTTGCAGAAAATAATAGAGCAAAGGGACAACGAAATCAACGACATGATGGGCATCCTGAACGAAGTTGAAGAAGGCTTCCGCCTCATCAACGAGGCCGAAAACCGCGTAAGCGTGGCACGCAACGGAGAAGGAGCGAGCCGGAAACAGCAAATCCGCGAGAACATACAGTTCATACAACAGCGCATGGCCGAGAACCGGGAGCTTATAGCAAAACTGCGCAACCAGGTTAAAAACGGCAGCATCAAAAGCGAACAACTGCAAAAAACCATTGAAAACCTGACAAAGCAGCTGGAAGAAAAAGACCACCAGATTAAAGACCTCTATGCACAGCTTGAAGCCAAGGACATACACATAGAGGAACTGCAGAACACAACAAACACGCTCAGCAAGAACGTGGATATACTGCAAGACGACAACGCCAAAAAGGCCAACACCATCAATACCCAGGACAAGCAGCTCAACACGGCATGGTATGTATTCGGCACAAAGAAGGAGCTAAAAGAGCAGAACATCCTCGTAAACGGAAAAGTGCTTCAGGGAAACTTCAACAAAAACTACTTCACCAAAGTTGACATCCGCTCTCTGAAAGCAATAAAGCTGTACTCAAAGTCGGCAAAACTGCTCACCATGCACCCGTCAAGCAGCTACAAACTCGAACGCGACGCCCAGGGACAGTACGTGCTCAACATCTCAAATCCGCAACTGTTCTGGAGCACAAGCAAATATCTCGTAGTACAGGTGAAATGACATTGACGCACAGCTCCATGCAATCCGAAGCGTAAGACACATACAAAAACGAACAGTCCCCGGACGCTTGCCTGAAGCGTCCGGGGACTGACGTTTTGCAGCCTGCACCGTTCTTACAACAGCGCGTCGAACTTCTGTTGCAGGTTGGCCTTCGTAGTAGCGCCTACGAACCTGTCAACCAATTCCCCGTTCTTGAAAAACAGTATTGTCGGAATGCTGCGTATGCCGTACTCCATGGCAATGTCGTCGTTCTCCTCGACATCACATTTGCCCACTACAATCTTGCCGTTATACATCTCCGCCAGCTCTCCTATTATCGGAGCAATGGCCTTGCACGGGCCACACCATGTAGCCCAAAAGTCAACTACTAAAGGCTTGTCGCCGTTTTTCAAGTTCTCGAAGTTCTCAGTCGTAATTTTTACTTCCATTGTTTCTATCTTTTATGTTAATAAAATATTGTCTTTCATCATTTCACCAACAAACAGCGTGCCAAGAAACAGTTAAGAGTTAAGTATTAAGAATTAAGAAAATTGGCATCATTATGTGCCTCTTTGTCAGGTATTACTTAATTCTTAACTCTTGATTCTTGATTAATTTATCTTGTAACCCAACGCTTCATTCTCCTTGATAAATGTCATCAGTTCACGGCTTATATCAACTTTCCCATACTTGCTGCGAAGCCCGAAGGGGCGGTTTGACGCACCGTCGTACACCAGGAAATAAAGCTGTGTGTTGCCGGGGCTGTCGTTTATCACCGAGACAAGGTCTGTAACGACGGTATCGTCAATCTTGTCCGCGTTGACAGTTATTGTCAGCCGTTCTATCTTTTGGTCCTTCACAGTCTGCAGATACTGAATGTCCGTGACGCGCATCTCCATCATGTCACTGCCGCGGAAACGCTGTACAAACTGCGCCTTCACCAAGACCGTGCAGCCTTCAACGAGCATTCCTTTCCACTTTCCCCACTCTTCGCCGAAGAACGCCAGCTCGCCAGAGCCTTCAAAGTCCTCTATTGTGACAAAGCCGCACGGCTTGCCGTTCTTCGTGAACTTGCTGCGCACCATGGTTACGATGCCTCCCAACAGCACTTCCTGCTTTTTCTGAAGCTCTATCTTGTCGGCAAGCTCGGCGCAATGGGTGTTACACATGTTTTTCAGTATTACCTCGTAATCGTCCAACGGATGCGCCGACAGGTATATTCCGACAAGGTCTCGCTCGCGGTTGAGCTTCTCGATGCTGCTCCACGACTCGCCCTCAGGTATCGGCGGAGTGGCTATGTCAACGTCATCCATGCCCCCGAAGAGCGAGTTCTGCGCCGTGTTCTTCTCCTGTTGGTACAGCTGTCCGTAACGTATGAGCGTGTCAAGGAAGGCGTCTCCTTTGGCGTTTTTGCCGAAATAGTCCTCCCTCTTTATCTTGAAACTGTCAAAACCGCCGCTCAGGGCAAGGCTCTCGAAACATTTTCGGTTGCAGGCTGTCAGGTTGACACGCTGCACCAGGTCGAAGATATCCTTGTACGGGCCGTTCTTCTCGCGTTCGTCTATTATGGCTTCGGCGGCTGCCGTACCCATGCCTTTTATGGCGGCAAGGCCGAAACGGATAGCTCCCTGCTTGTTCACGCTGAACTTCTGGCGGCTCTCGTTTACGTCAGGGCCGAGCGTCTTTATGCCCATGGCCTTGCATTCGTCCATGAGCTTGGTTATTTCATTTATGTTAGTGACGTTGCGGCTCATGTTGGCGGCCATGTATTCGGCCGGATAATGCGCCTTTAGATAAGCCGTCTGGTAGGCCACCCATGAATAACACGTGGCGTGACTCTTGTTGAACGCGTAGCTGGCAAACTTCTTCCAGTCCTCCCATATCTTGTGAAGCACCTCGTGCTTGTAGCCGTTCTTCTCGCCGCCTTCATAGAAAAGCCCCTCCAAGTGGTTCATCTTCTCTATCTGTTTCTTACCCATCGCCTTACGCAACGTGTCGCTCTGGCCTCGCGTAAAGCCGGCCAGCTGGCGGCTTAGGAGCATGACCTGCTCCTGATAGACGGTTATTCCGTATGTGTCCTTGAGGTATTTCTCCATGCAAGGTATGTCATACGTTATCTTCGACGGGTCGCGCTTGCGCTCGATGAACTGCGGAATGTAGTCCATAGGGCCGGGCCTGTAGAGGGCGTTCATGGCTATAAGGTCCTCGAACACGGTAGGATGCAGCTCGCGGAGGTACTTCTGCATGCCCGACGACTCAAACTGGAACGTGCCTATCGTGCGGCCTTCGCTGTACAGCTGGTACGTCTCAGGGTCGTCAATCGGAATGTTGTCAAGGTCGATTACCTTGCCCGTAGTAAGGCGGATGTTCTCCACCGCCTCTTTCAGGATGGACAAAGTCTTCAGTCCGAGGAAGTCCATCTTGATAAGTCCGGTCTCCTCAATCACGCTGCCTTCATACTGTGTGCAGAGCAACTTGTGGCCGGTCTCCTTGTCGTCGGCCGTCGAAACGGGCACCCAATCGCTGATAGGGTCACGGCAGATGATGGTTCCGCAGGCGTGTATGCCGGTGTTGCGCACGTTGCCCTCAAGCATCTTGGCATACTCTATGGTCTCACGCATGCGCGGGTCGGCAGAAGCCTCGGCCTCGCGCAGCTCCGGCACGCATTTGATTGCGTTGGTAAGGTTCATCTTCAAGCCGTCAGGCAGACGGTCGGGTATGGCCTTGCACAGGCGGTTCGACTCCTCCAAGGGCAGCTTCTCCACACGCGCCACGTCCTTGATGGCCAGCTTCGTGGCCATAGTGCCGTATGTAATGATGTGCGCCACCTTGTCGGCACCGTATTTCTCGGTCACCCAGTCGAGCACCTTTCCGCGTCCGTCGTCGTCGAAGTCGGTATCAATATCGGGCAGCGAAATACGGTCGGGGTTGAGGAAACGCTCGAACAGCAGGTCGTATTTTATCGGGTCAATCTTCGTTATGCCAAGACAGTAGGCCACGACAGAGCCTGCTGCGCTGCCACGTCCCGGCCCGACCATCACCCCGAGCCGGTCGCGCGCGGAGTTGATGAAGTCCTGCACTATGAGGAAGTAGCCGGGGAAACCCATCGTCTTCATTATGTAAAGCTCGAAGTTCACGCGCTCCTTCACCTCGTCGGTCAGCGGGTCGCCGTACAGTTTCTTAGCTCCTTCGTACGCAAGCTTGGCCAGATAGTCGGCCTCGAACTTTATTCGGTATATCTTGTCGTAACCTCCGAGCTTCTTGATTTTCTTCTCCCCTTCCTCACGCGACAGCACAACGTTGCCGTTTTCGTCCTGTGTGAACTCGTCATAAAGCTGCTCTTCGGTGAACTTCTTGCGGTATTCCTCCTCCGTGCCGAACTCCTCCGGGATGGGGAAAAACGGCATGATGGGGGCGTGGTCGATGCTGTACTGCTCAACTTTATCAAGCACTTCGCACGTGTTTGCAAGCGCTTCGGGCACGTCGGCAAACACCTCGTTCATTTCCTCGCGCGTCTTGAACCACTCCTGTTTGGAGTAAAGCATACGGTTGGGGTCGTCCAAATCCTTGTTGGTTGACAAGCACAAGAGGCGGTCGTGAGCCTCGGCGTTCTCCTCGTCTACGAAGTGACAGTCGTTGGTACATACCAATTTTATGCCGTACTTTGCAGCCAGCTTCATCAGCACCTTGTTCGCTTTCTGCTGCAAGGGGTATGTCTCGCGGTTGGCGCGGATGTGCGGGTCTTTCACCTGATGGCGCTGAAGCTCAAGGTAATAGTCGTCGCCGAACACGCGCTTATACCACTCCACGGCCTCCTCAGCCCCCTCGATGTCGCCCTTCAGTATCTTTGCAGGCACTTCGCCGGCGATGCACGCCGAGCAGACTATCAGCCCCTCGTGGTATGCCTCAAGGTCGGCGCGGTCGGTACGGGGTCGCATGTAGAAGCCGTCAACCCACGCGCGGCTAACCAACTTGACAAGGTTCTTGTATCCCTGGTAGTTCTTTGCCAACACGATAAGGTGGTAACCGCCCTGGTCGCCGTGCTCTTTCACCTTGTCCTCCTTCGTATGCCGGGCCACGTACATCTCGCAGCCGAGTATGGGCTTGAACTCCGGCTTGCCCTGCTCTTTCAGTTCGCCGTTCTTCTTCTTGCAGTAGTTGAAAAACTCCTTTATGGCGAACATGTTGCCGTGGTCAGTCACAGCCATGCCCCGCATACCGTCGGCCACGGCCTTGTCAACGAGCTTCTTTACGCTGGCCTGTCCGTCGAGTATGCTGTAATAAGTATGTACGTGAAGGTGGACGAAATCTTGCATATCCTTTATCCGTAGTATTTCCGTTGGAGCGTCAAAGTTAAGATGAAAAAACGAGACGGCCAAAATATATTTGTGAAAAAACGGTTAGGCTGACAAACAGTCACACCTTGCGCCCGGCATGACAGACAGTCATGCCCCGTTAAGTTTTCTTAAACAGCGTAACGTTGACGCTTCAGGAAGGCCGTCGGCGAGCGGCGGTACGCCGTTTGGCAAAAACAAGACCGTTTTCAGGCGGCAAACGTAAGCATTTGAGGCACAAGATGTTACATCAAATCACAATTTTTCATGTTTTCGTTTGCCGCCTTTTACGTTGCAAAAGGTAACCTTTTGCAACGTAAAAGGCCGTGTTTTGCAAGGCGAAAGGCCGTCAACGGCAAACAGAAAAGCGGCCAAAACATATTGTTTTGACCGCTTTCGCCTTCTTTTTCAGCCATTAACCGGCCGCTTTTCCGCCGTTTTCAGTCCTTCAGGCAGCCGCCGACGGCACTGCCGGAAGCTATTTTGCGGAAAACTAATGTAAATTATTCAGACTTCCGGCCGATGCCGTTGCGCGTTCGGGTTTTTGCTCTACGTCGCTTCCCTGCACTCTGTCCGGCTCGTCACTGACGGGCCGCAGGGGCGAAACGTAATAGTTGTTGGTTAGCTCTATGAGGCTACCGCCAGCGTGCAGACGGGCGTATGTGGCATCGTCTGACTCCGCTTTGCCGGGCATCGGACGGGCGAAGTATGTGGTGTACACATGAGCCTGACCGCCGCGGACATCTATTCCGGGCGCTCCGCAGCTGGCAAAGTTGCCCTGCTGGAGGCGCAGTGTGCCGTTGTTCACTATCGAGCCGACAACCGGGCTGCCCCAGAACGCGCTGTTATAGAGCGTCAGCTGGGCGTCGGGATGCACCTTGCCGGTGCCCGGCTCGCCGCCCATCAGCACGTATGAGCGCACTGGCTGCTCCTTGATGTGCGTGTTCACAAGCTCAGAGTTGATGGCGGTTATCTTGGTGTCCTTGCCTGCATCCTCGACAAACAGCGAGAAGGTGCAGCCGTCAGAGCCGTGTCCGATGACCGTCATCTGCCCCGGATAGTTGCCCGTAACGGCGTCTTTCAGGAAATGGATGCCGTAGATTGAGCCGTACACGAAGTTGTTGAATATGGTCTGGTTCTTCACGTCCGCAAACTTCAACGCGCTGCAGTTGGACTGCACGAAGCTCGTCATCGACAGGTCGGGATAGCCCTGTCCGCCGCGCGGCATACGCGAACCGTAGTGCGGATTGAACTGCATGTTGCGGATGAAGCCGCCCTCTGCTCCGCCGCCTACCCATATTCCGGCACGCAGCAGCACGCCTGCGAAGTAGTCAACGTAGTGGCCGCTGGTGTCGCACGACGCGAGGTCGATGCCATTGTCGCCCATAGTCACGGTGACGTTGACTACATACACCCTCGGCCCTTGCCCTTGGATAAGGAACGGAGTGCGGCGCGGATTGTCCTTTGTGAAGCCGTCTGAAGCGATGTTCAGCTGGGCTATGTTCAGTCCGTTAAGGCCTGCGCCCTCTTCAAGCTGTATCAGCGACGCTCCTTTTTCTCCCTTCTCACCGCCGTCATAATTGGTGAATATGGCCGTTCCTCCACTCTGCGTGTGGTGCTGAACGTCCCAACTGCCGCGTAGCTCTACGCCCGACGGCACACGTATGGGCCGCTCAACGAGGTAACGTCCTGCCGGAAGATAGAGCGTTCCGCCGCCTGCGCGCTTCACGTCGTCAAGCAACGACTGCAACCGTGACGACACGTCAACCGCCGGCACATCGTTGTTATAGCCCGTAGCGCAGGGAAGCAAGGCGCGTATGACGACATCCGACGACGGACGCGGACGCACATCAATGTCCGTCTTGATGTCGGCCGGCATCGGCTGGATGTCATACTCTCCGCCGGTGACAATATCCACATCGGCCGAACGGCTCTTGTCAGTCACCTGCAACTTGCGTTTGTAACCGGAGTTGACGGCCTTCAGCGCACCGGTTTCCGCCCCGAGGTAAACATGTTGGCCGGGTTTCGAGAAGCTGCACTGCGTAAGCAGGGCGTTGCCGCTGTTCATACGAAGGGCGTAGTCAGGGTAATCGGAGAAGCTACAGTTCTCGAACGAGACAACGCCTCCACTGCCGTCGCTCACCACCGGGCCGGTGAAGCTGACGCCGTTGAACTGTACCGACGTGCGGAAGTCTTTGTAGAAATACACCGCGTTGCCGCCGTCACCGGCACCGAACGATGAGTTTGATATGAGAAGTCCGTATGGATTGACACCCTCTACGTAAAGACCGTTCACGCAATCGTCGATGTGTATGCCGTAAAACTGGGCGTTCGGCGTGTCCGAATAGCCCGGTTCGCGGCCTATCCACATGCCGGTGTTATAGCCGCTTACGTCGAGATAGGACACATATTCCCAGTCGGAGCGGTGCATGCGGTAGCCGGTGCCGTTGGCCTTGGTGTACGCCTTGACCCTGTCCAATGACGGAGCGCCGGGCAAACCGGACTCCGCCCAGTAACGGGGGCTGATTTTCACGTTCTCGATGCGCCCTATGTCAGTGCATACATGCACCTCAACGCCAGTACTAAGAGCCGTGATGTAACTGTTGAGAAGGTAGTGAAGCTCGCTCGGAGCGGAGTAAAAACCATTATAAGAGTTGACAAGCGTGACATTCTCCACTGTGGCGCAGTCGCCTCCTGTCTGGAACAACGTCCACGGATAAGGGCACACATCGCCGGCATCCTGCTCGGGATACCATATCGAAAGGTTGCACACGCCGGTGCCTGCGGCCATCTCGATGAAGCGGTCGGCTATGCTGGTATATGTCGTGTGCAGGGCGTTGCCGGCCTGGGGGTCGTTCCACCAGCTCTCCACCGCGCCGTCATAGTTGGGAGCGTCCTTGCCGACGCGCACTTCAAGTATGGTGCCCTTCACCTTGCCGCCATGCTTTTCAGGGTCGGCCCAGTCGCCGCGCAGCTGCACCCCGGCAAGCAGGCTCAGCACATATTCATAACTGTAAGACTTCAGCTCCTCGTCATTGCCGCGGCGCACACGCACCTGCTTGCTGCCGGTTTGCGTGCTCCGGAACTCGTAGTTGCCCACAGGGACGTACACTACACCGCCGCCTGCACGGTAAGCGGCGTCGATGGCCGACTGAAAGGCCGCACGGTTGTCGAAGCCGGGCTGCGCCTTCGCACCGTAATCGGTGACTACATAATCAGAAATAACCCAGTCTTTTGCAGGATAGACAGTCTTGATACTATGTCCAACCACACCGGAAGAGGAGCAAGCCCCACCGCCATGCGGCAGCATCAGAGCCGCCGCGACCATCACCAAAGCCTTGCCATGGACGATAACTTTTAACTTTGCCATAAATAAAAACATGTGTTAGTTGATGTACATCTGTTCGCTAACGGACGCACTACGCCCCTGCACAGCCACGCACGGCACCGTTAAACGGCGGCCATTGCTGCGGATGTGTGACGGCACAACACCGCCAAAGGAGCGTGACACGGCACGTCCTCATTGCAGGATTGGATGTAAGTGTGGTGATGGTCTTGCAAGTTTCCGCCGTGCTACGCCGCTACCTTCAATCCGCCGGCCGGCCGTTCCACTGACGTGCGGCCGCCGCGTATGTAGCCATTAACGTATGTATGCAGGCGTGCGGACAGCCGCACAACTTGCTTGACATTATATGGATATGTGTGTTTGGATTGTCAAAGATAAGGCTAAAAAACGAAACGGCCAAAAAGAAAGCCGCAATATATTGATTTTTTAACGAACTGCGACAGCCATAAAAACACCAAGACAAACATTGATAAAAAGCCTTCTGTGGAGCGGCAAGTAACCGGCTGCACAACAGCCTGATATTCAATACGTTATAAAAGGCCGTCTTTTGCATTGCAAAACATGGCCTTTTAGACGGTAAAAGATGGCCTTTTGCATGGCAAATTGCCACTTTTTTTCTCATTCTCGGCGGTGATGTAGGCGTACAGATAATGAGCGTTGGTGTACACACTCGATATGAAGGTGGAGAGAATGGCATAGACATAAATGTGCTGCACCTGAAGGAACGGCAGGTTGTCCATCTCGAACAGCCAGCCCGTAACAAACGAAAGGAGATAGGCCATGGCGTTGTTGAGCAGCAGGAATATGAGCGAATAGGCCATCAGACTGACGTAAGGACGGGCCGTGAAGACAAAACGGCTGTAGACGATACAGCTGTAAAATATGGACAACTGAACGAAAAGGAAGATGCAGACAAGGGTTACGGCCACGTCTAAAAGGTAAACCGACAACGGATTGCCACCGGAATAGAACTCGCGCGACTGACCGTCGGTAGCGATGTAAAGCAGCATGTACAGCGCATACGTGACAAATGTGAGCAGCAGGCGGCTTCTGAATGTGTCGAACCAGAACTTCATACGTATATCTTACCCTTGTTTGATTAGAGTGATGCAAAGTTAAGTATTTTTTCATTACATTATGCCACAGGCATAACCCAACCGTAAAATATGACACCTGAAACGCAGGGGCGGACGCTAACCTGCGGCGGACAGCAATGCGGCACAACATGACACATTATGCTGAAATACATTGAAAAAAACAATCATGTCAGAAAAAAGCATTATCTTTGTACCGACCCTACTATAAGGGGCATGACATAGAAGTAAGACAAGCGTGTCTTGCGCTGATTGTTTCTCAACTCATAAAACGACCAAACATATAAAGAGTAATAGGGAAACATGGTTGAAGTGCGCCCGAGATAGCGGGTGTATGCTTTGCCTTGTTTTATCTATTACGGGTTCTTGGTCGTTCCCTTGAGTTGGTTAAGACAATCGCAAAGGATATGCCTGCCTTTTTTATGTCCATACTTAGCGATTAGCAGAAGCAAAGACAACTCATAAATACGACAAAAAAAATGAAAAGTTTTTTATTTCTGCACCCTGCCTGTAATTCGGCAACGCACCGGGTTACGGGAAAGGGGGAGGTATGCCAGGCGAGACTTGGCTGCCTTTCAAAGAGATTACGGCAACCGTAATACTTGCCGTATGTACATGCAACATGACGGCAGCGGCACAAACAGCAGGCAGAGACAGCACCGCGCGTGAAGACGCGACATGTAAGTTCAAAGCCACGCAGCTTATCGTGCCGTCCGTATTGATAGCCACAGGCTCAATCGGGGTATGCAACGGATGGTTTCACTCCGTAAACCGGGACGTAAAGGACAATATGACCGAATGGAGGAAAAACAAGTACGTAAAAGTGGACGACTATCTGCAATACCTGCCTGTAGCGGCAAACGTCGGTTTGGGACTTACCGGCATAAAAGCCCGTCATCTGCTCAGGGAGAGGGTGGCATGTACGGCCACGGCATACCTTGTAATGGGAATAATGGTGAACGTAACCAAGAGAGCGGTTGGCGAAAAGCGTCCCGACACGAACGCACGCAACTCGTTCCCGTCAGGACATACCGCAACAGCGTTTATGGGAGCGGAACTCGTGCGCAAAGAATACGGCAACGCAGCCGGACTGTGCGCATACGCAGTGGCTACAAACGGGGGGGGGGGGGGGGGGGGAAAAAAAAACCCCACCGTGCACTACAGAGGGGCGGGCGGCCGGGGCGCGCGCCACCCCCCCCCCCCCCCCCCCGCCACTGGCTTAACGACATCGTAGCCGGGGCCGGAATGGGCATAATGTCGGCAAAAATAGGCTTTTGGCTATTGCCGTGGGAGAAGCGTCTGTTCGGCTGGGACAAGAAGAAAAACGACGCGGCACTACTACCCTACATCGACACTCAAAGCAACGGACTCGCCATGACATTCTACACGACATTCTGACGTTTGACAAACACAAGCAACCCGGCATAAACAAAAAAGATGCGCCATCCTTAACGGACGGCGCATCCTTTTTTTATCGCTTTTTATGTATAACCTGATTATTGCAGTACACTCATAGCCTGCGTTGCTGTCGGGTTCTGCGGGTCTATGGCGAGCACCTTCTCATAATATGTCTTGGCCGTAGCGTTGTCTTCCTTCACGATGTAATAATAGCCAAGATAGAGGTAAGGCTCGATAAGGAGCTTGGGATTGTCGGCATGTTCAGTCTGAGCCAGCTGTGCATACTCCTCATAGAACGGTTTTGCAAGACCTTGGGTTGTCTCCGGGTCGAGCTGTGAGTTGATACGCGCACGCATCATGGTAGCATAGAGCTTGTTGCTCTCTGATTCAGCAGCAATCTTACCGTATATCTCGTCAGCCTTCTTAAAGGCGTTCACCTTGTCGGCTGTGAGAGAGTCGATTGATGCAGCCTGCTGCATATAAAGCTGTGCAAGGCCGTCAAGGTCGGGTACTGACGGCTTTTCTACCTTGCTCAGATACTCGTCGTAATAAGCGAGACCGTTTGTGAAATCACCCTTTGCAATATAGGCGTCTGACAACTGCTTGCGCACGTCGTTCAGCTCGGCGTTCATCTCCAAAGCCTTCTTGAACTGCTCGATAGCCTGGTCGTATGCGCTGTCTCCCATAAGGGCGTAGCCGTAATACTGATAGTCACGAGCCGAAATCTTGGCACTGTCTGACTTGTTGAAAAGCGCATCAGCATACTTCAAAGCATTCTTGTAGTCCTTAAGGTCGGTATAGTTATAGAATGTTATACGGTTCATGGCCGCGCTGCGCGGGTTCTTGTTGACGCCGAACAACGAAACCTCAAGGCTCTTCTGCGAATTGGCAAGAAGAAGCTCTGCAGTGGCATACTCGGTAAGATAGTTTTCCTTCAAAAGGTTCTTGTCCACCTTTGCATAATATTCTGCAGCCTGCTCCAGCTTATTCGCACCATAGAAGAAGTGGGCTGCCTCTGCATCAACAGGATAAGTGGGGTCGATAGCGCGCAGTTCCTCAAGCTTTGCTACAGCTCCCTCGGGGTCAACCTTACGGTACACAGAAGCATACTTGATGTAACCTGTCGGGTTCTTGGGGTCGAAATGAATGGCCTGATTGTAATAACTTGCAGCACCGCCACCTTCATTGCTGCTCAACGCAGCGAGGTCGCCCAAAAGGATTGACGCAAGAGCCTTGCCCTTATCGTCCTTTCCACGCTCCAAAGCCATATTGGCGTACTCACGTGCCGAAACGGTGTCACGTATTTCCAAATAAGCACGACCAAGACCGGCCAAAGCCTCCGCATTCTTCTTGTTCTCCTTAACAAAGTCCTTAACCTGGTCTTCAACAGCTCCAGGATTTGACTTGTTGCTTACTATTACTTTTGTGATGGCATCTACTTGCGACTTTACATCTTGAGCCACTGACGGAGCTGATACTGCCGTAATCAAAGCTCCTGCTAAAAAATATTTAATTGCTTTCATAATCAAAATATTTTACAAACAATCACTTAAACCAATATCAAAATAAAACCTTATCTGCTAAAATCAATTTAAAACGTTGCACTCCTTACTCATAGGACAACATAAACCCATAAAAGTTTAATCGCTGGTTACATTAACAGTTCTAACCGTTATGTCGCCCCGCATGGGCAACAGACCCGACTTGAAAATTATTAACTGCCCCTTGGGTCCTTCTATAAAATGGGCGAACCCCCATGGCAGACCGTTTATAGGGTCGTTAAGCAACGCATATATAGTTCTCACCAACGGATAACGTCCGTCAAGCAAGTATGCCTGGTAAGGTTTCCAGCTGTTCATGTAAGTTGCTGTATCCATACGGCTTACCGACATAACTGTAATGTTCTTCTTGAATGTGGTGTTAGTGGTGTCACGCTTGTCATTCAACCAGTTAGAGCCTATTATACCAATGGCATTGGGAGTTTTCTCGACATAATCAATCACCTCCTTGCTCGTCATGGCCGCCACGATGTTGGGACTGTTGATTGGCTTGCCGTCAAGCAACGAATCTACACAGAAATGAACCGCACTTGACTTTTTGTTGTCAAAAACCACTAATATGTCACCTCGTTTAGAACCCGGAACAATGTCGCTCCAAGTCTTCGCCTGCCCGTTAAGCACACGCTTTATATCCTTTACGGTAATACACGAATCAGTGTTCTCCCTGTTGATAATAAGCGACAGCCCGTCATAAGCCAATGGAATGGCCACAGGCAGATAATTACGGGCCTTGAGATTTTCAAATTCTTCCTTCGTGAAATTCCTTGAAGTGATGGCGAGCTGTATACTGTCGGTCATAAGCATATTGACCGCATCAAGCTCGTTGGTATAAATCGGAGTTAGTTTCGCCTCACGATAAATACTTTCAAAAACTTGTATTTGTTCGTCTATAATCGGACTAAAACTTTCGTCAGAAGCGAAAGATATCGCTCCTGACGAATAAGTATCTGTCCTACCGCTCTTGGGCTTGTCGGCACAAGCCGAAACAAGCCCCAAGAACAGTGCGAATCCTACAAAACCGTAGAATAGTTCTTTCTTCATTTTGCCTTAATTACTGCAATTTGAAAGTTACCGGCAATGTGTACCTCACGTTCACAGTGGTACCGTTCTGCTTACCCGGAGTCCATTTAGGCATGTTGCTTACAACACGTACTGCCTCCTTGTCCAATGACGGGTCTACACCACGAGCCACTCTGACATCTGAAATAGAACCAGTCTTGCTAACGACAAACTGAACGATAACTCGTCCCTCTATGCCGTTCTCAGCTGCGATAACAGGATACTTGATATTATCCCTCAACCACTGCATCAACGCGCCTTGGCCACCAGGGAATGAAGGCTGCTCCTCAACAACGTCGAAGACCTTGTTCTCCTCTTCCTTCGGGGGTTCTGGCTGTGCAATTTCCTCCTTGGCCTTAAGCACCTCACCACCGACTTCATCATTACCTTGAACGTTGAAAGCACCGATGGTAGTCTTGGTCTTCTGGAGGTCGTCCTGATTCTTCATTTCCTCTTCAGGCTTCACTTCCTCGTCTTTCTTAATGACAGGTGCCGTAAACTTGATTGAGCTTTTCACCTTCTCCACCGGCTTAGGCGGTTCAATCTTTACAGGAGCCTTCTTCTCAACCTTTGCCTCCTTCTTTGTCTGGATAGACGAAAGCTCTACGGCGGTAGTGATGGCTACTTTCTGATTGGCCTGGATTACATTCTTGATAGCTATGGCAGAGAATATGACAACAGCAGCAATAAGCACGATTAAGATAGACCAAATGTTGCGCTTGCCAGTGCTCTTACGAAGCCTATATGCACCGTAAGACTGGTTTCTGCCTTCAAACACAAGGTCGCACCATGCATTAGATATTAAATCTACTTTTGACATTGTCTTTACGTTTTAAATGTTAACCAACGACAAATACTATCAGTTAAGACGTACACCCCTCTTTGTGAGAAGGCCCCTGTCTTCCGGAGTAATATTGTCGATGACATACTTACCTATACTGCAAATCTGCATCTCGTCCAAAGCGTCAACCAAATTCTTATAAGAAGCATCGTCCGTTGCCTTGATAATGATTGTCAAGGTAGGAATCTTCTGTCCGGCCAGCTCGCCGTTCTTCAGTTTGTCAAGCTCCTTATTGTAAATGGAATCAGGATACTTAGCAGGGTCTTTCAGCTTCTTGGCGTCAAGTTCAGCCTTAGCTTTCAATATTGCCGCAACAGGAACTGTACCATCTTCGGTAACGTGATTGATAAGCACGCTGCGGATACCGTCCTTGCCCCATGTTGTCTCCTTCAGGCATGAAGGGTCTTCATAGTTGGGAATTCCCGCAACATAATAAATCTTATCATTTCCCGCAACAAAGATTGTGATTGTCTGTGACGCCTTTGTCGCTGTCTTATCCTCATCTTGCACATTCTTATCATTACTCGGCATGGTCAAGAGCATGGCCTGTGGCTTGCTCAAGGACGTACACAACATAAAGAACGTGATAAGAAGCATCATCATGTCCACCATAGGCGTGAAGTCCACGCGAAGGTCGATTTTCTTCTGTCTACTTGCTTTCTTTTTTGCCATGTCTTAGTCCTCCACCTTTTTATAAGAAGTGATAAGCTCGTAACGGTTCTGGTTCATGTCCTGAAGCTCTGACATGACTTTCTTGATAACCTTGTAGGGCGTATCAGAATCGGCCTTGATAGCCAATTTCATGTCTGAATTAGCATCAGTAACAGTCTTCACCCAAAGCTGGAATTCGCTCATGCCACCATCAATGCTGTCTGTAGGCACACCCTTGTCCTGCTGAAATGCATTCATCTGCGAAGACTCCTGACTAAGGAATGCCGCCATATCATCCATCGACACACCAATGTTTGTGGCACTGCGCACATTCTTCATCTGTGTCCCGTTCAGTGATACCCCGAACTGGTCTGCCATGGTTCCGAGAGCCGCTTCCATGTCTCCAGGTTTGTCCCAGCCCAAGAACACCTTACCCTTCTTGTCGATAAGGATAGTCAGGACATTCTTGTCTGTGACCTTGACCTCTGAAACGGAGCCTGGCGTATTGACCTTTACCGCCTCGTTCTTTACGAATGTTGATGTCAACATGAAGAACGTAAGCAGCAAGACCATCACGTCGCTCATCGGGGTCATATCGATCCAGATGGACTGTCTCTTAATTTTTACTTTACCCATAGTAATTAAAATTTAAAGGGTTAGTAAAATTAAGCTTCGTCCGTGTGATTGGCTTCGTATGTCTGAGCAATAGAATAACCAACCTCATCGAGTGCGTATGTCAGCTTGTCGATCTTGTTTGTGAATGTGTTATAAGCAATAACCGAGCACCAAGAAGTCAAAATACCGAACGCGGTGTTAATCAACGCCTCAGAAATACCAGTAGAAAGAGCGAGAGAGTCGCCACCGCCACCAGCTGCCAAAGCCTGGAATGAACGAATCATACCGATGACAGTACCGAGAAGTCCGGTAAGTGTACCAAGCGTAACGATAGTTGCAAGAATCGGAAGGTTCATCTGAAGAGTAGGCATTTCAAGCTGTGTAGCCTCTTCGTGAGCCTGCTGTATCTTTGCCACCTTCTGCGCCTTCTTCAGTCCGGGAGCTGTTTCCATCTCCTTGTAAGCGCGAAGAGAAGCTGATACGACATTAGCAACAGAACCTCTCTGCTTGTCGCAAATTGACTGAGCTGCTGCGAAATCGCCCTTGCTAACGGCCGCCTTTACATTCAAAACGAACTTAGCCAAAGAGCCTTTGCCGAACGCAGTACGGAGAGCCAGCCAACGCTCGATGCTCAGTGCGATGACGGTAAGCAAAAGAGTCTGGATGATAGGAACGATTATACCACCCTTGTAGATTGTTCCGAGAAGGTTTGTCGGATGACCGGCGGGGTCGTTACCTGCGAAGTTAGAAGGATTGCCGAGCAAGAAGTTGTATATGCAAATCGCTATGATAAGACATACAACGATAACCCAAATCGCTGCTCTAATTCCCTGGAAGCCCTGGTTTTTCTTAGGGCTTACTGCCTTTTGTGTAGTTGCCATAATTTTAATTTAATTTGTTAGTTAATTATTAAGTTATAAAGTTTCGATTTAATGTTAATAGTCTGTCTGTTTTTCCAGTAAAAGGCCGTCAAGCATGAACAAGCACACAAAGATAACCATATTACAAAAAACAAAGGCATCAGCCCCATTGTTTTTAACAATGTTTTTGACTTTTATCAATATCTTTTCGTTACTTGAAAGTTTTTCATAAAGTCATAGCTTCACTTCAATCTTGCCAAGGCAGCTTTCACGCGTGACATAGCTTCACGTATGTTGTCGTCACTCGTAGCATAGCTTATGCGGAAACATTCCGGGTCGCCAAAAGCATCACCTGCCACCGTCGCCACGTGACCGACCTCAAGCAAATACAATGCGAAATCGGTAGAATTGCATATAGTGCGCGAACCATCGCTTTTTCCAAAGAAACTGCTGCACTTCGGGAACACGTAGAAAGCTCCTTCCGGCTCATTCACCTCCAAGCCCGGAATGTCCTTGATAAGGCTTACTATCAAGTCGCGGCGGCGTTCGAAAGCCTTTCGCATTGTCTCCACGCACTCCTGAGAAGCCGTATAAGCCGCAACTGCAGCCTTTTGGCTTATTGAACTCGGACCGCTCGTGTACTGTCCCTGCAACTTGTTACACCCTTTGACTATCCATTCGGGAGCAGCAATAAACCCGATGCGCCAACCTGTCATGGCATAAGCTTTCGACACGCCGTTAACTACGATGGTACGTTCTTTCATCCCAGGGACACTCGCGATGCTGTTATGCCGCCCTATGTAATTAATGTGTTCATAAATTTCGTCTGCAATGACAAACAAATCATCGTGGCGTTTTATCACTTCAGCAAGCTTCTCCAGCTCGGCTTCAGAATAGACGCTGCCAGTAGGATTGCTCGGCGAGCAAAGTATCAGCAGACGCGTCTTCGGCGTTATGGCCGCCTCAAGCTGTTCCGGAGTCATCTTGAAGTTCTGCGCGAACCCGGTCTCAACAATAGCCGGCACTCCTCCGGCCAACTTGGCCATCTGCGGATAGCTAACCCAATAAGGAGCCGGGATTATAACCTCCTCGCCATCATTGACCAATGCCATCACCGCGTTGCAAACACTTTGTTTTGCGCCATTAGATACCAGCACCTCGTTTACGGAGTAATCAAGGCCATTTTCGTTTTTCAGCTTCGCCACGATAGCCTCGCGCAAGTCCATATAACCCGGTACTGGAGAATACCTTGAGAAATTGTCGTCTATGGCTTTCTTGGCGGCAGCCTTTATATGTTCAGGAGTATTGAAATCAGGCTCTCCGACGCTCATGTTGATGACATCGATGCCTTGTGCCTTCATCTCGCCACTCTTTTGCGACATGGCAAGAGTTGCAGAAGGAGCTAAACGATTAAGACGGTCCGATAATTGTGCCATAATAATATTGATTTGCCTTGCAAAATTAATTAATTTATTCGTTTTACGGAAATAAAAGAAGTGATATTTTCATGTCAAAAACAAAAAAACATACACATTCCGACAACCTTACCTACACATTATAAGTGCAATGTATGTCCCATGCGGTCTTTTTTTGTCTTCAGATACTTATAGTCATACTCATTGGGAGTTATTTCTATAGGCACATTTTCAACAATTTCAAGGCCGTAAGCTTCAAGGCCGACGCGCTTGGTCGGATTGTTTGTCATAAGCCTCATCTTATGCACGCCGAGGTGGCGGAGCATCTGTGCCCCACAGCCATAATCGCGCTCGTCAGGCTTAAAGCCGAGATGCACATTCGCATCTACCGTGTCATAGCCTTCCTCCTGCAACTTGTACGCCTCGATTTTATTCATAAGGCCGATGCCGCGCCCTTCCTGCTGCATGTATATCAGCACGCCTTTGCCTTCCTTCTCTATCATCTGCATGGCTTTGTGCAGCTGTTGCCCGCAGTCGCACCGCTTGCTGCCGAGAATGTCCCCGGTAGCGCATGAAGAATGCACACGCACAAGTATGGGTTCGTCTTCTCCCCATTCGCCTTTTATCAAAGCCATGTGCTCAAGGCCGCTGCTTGTCTGGCGGAATGGTATAAGCTTGAAATGCCCGTATTCGGTAGGCATGTCCACCATCTGCCCCACCGTTATCAGCGACTCACGCTGCAGCCTGTAAGCGATGAGGTCTTTTATCGATATGACTTTGAGTCCATACTCTGCGGCAAAATCAAGCAGCTGCGGCAGACGCGCCATTGTGCCGTCGTCATTCATGATTTCCATCAACGCTCCGGCCGGATAAAGCCCGGCCAACTTGCACAAGTCGATTGCCGCCTCTGTATGTCCGCTGCGCCTAAGCACCCCGTTGTCCTGTGCGTATAGCGGATTTATGTGCCCCGGACGGCCAAATGTTTTCGGGGTGGAAGCCGGGTCGGCAAGAGCTTTGATTGTTTCCGCCCTGTCATGGGCAGAAACTCCTGTCGTGCAGCCTTCAAGCTTGTCTATGGTAACGGTGAAAGGCGTACCGAGCATGGACGTGTTCTCTGCCACCTGCCGGGGCAGGTCGAGTTCGTCGCACCGGCTCAAGGTTATCGGTGCGCACAGCACTCCACGCGCATGCTTTAGCATGAAATTCACCTTCTCTGCGGTAATTTTTTCAGCCGCGATAATCAGGTCGCCTTCGTTCTCCCTGTCTTCGTCGTCTACGACAATAACGAATTTTCCTTCCTTGAAATCGGCCAAAGCCTCTTCCACCGTATTTATTTTCATGTTTTCCATATTATTTTACACCTATTATATATATAGGCCGGGCGTCATTTGCCAGCCTTTCCCATTTCTTCAATCCTCTTCAGCATGGCATCGTTAGTGGCTTTCACCACCTTCAGGTCACGCAGCAGCCTCAACCTGAATCTCCACATCCTTAAATACAGGAACACGCCTACCGGCACCACCACTGCGGCGGCCACGTTGAGCCATTTCCGCTCGAACGGCCTTGTGTGGGCTTTCACCGCCATTAACGGATAGTCATTAAGCAATGCCAGCACCTGCTTGTCCTTTGTGTTCGACAGGTCTTCTATCACCGCCTCCATCCTCTCGTTTATTTCCTCGATTGTATGGTCTGGAGCGTATTTGAAGAACGCCTTTCCTACATTAGGAGCCAGCAGCAGGTTGTGCTGTCTGGCATACTCAGCAATCTCGTCGCTTATGCGCCCAAGTTCTTCAGCATCTGCGGCATAGTCCGGGTCGTTGATTATAACGTCCTTCCTGTAAACCGCGCGCTTCATGCGCAATCCGAGCATCTTCATCACCAGGTTGCGGTAGAAGTCCATGTTGAACACTACAGAATCGTTGTTGGCCTTATACGTGAAGAACACTGCAAGCGGCGTAAGCACAGCCAGCGAGATTGTCTTGCCGAACCATATTGTCCATTCTCCGATACGGGCCATGCGGTATCCGGAATTGTCGAAGATGAAGAACACGATGAACACCAGCACCGATATGATTACCGGCACGCCAAGTCCGCCCTTCCTTATGATAGCTCCGAGCGGCGCGCCGATGAAGAAGAACAACAGGCACTGCAACGCCACAGAAAACTTGTTGATGGCTTCTATTTTGTGTTGCCTTATCAACCTGTCGCCGTCTGACGTCAGCATACCCTTGAAGTCGAGGTCGCTCATCTCGTTTCTCACCTTGCTCATGGCCGCATTTACCGCATCAAGCTTCCTGTCGGCCGACAACCGTCCGTACACGGAGTCAAAGCTGAACGTCCTCGTAGCCGCCATCTTCACCGCCCGGACAGAATCCTCGCGGCTTATTCCGCGGTTTGAGTAATAGCGTTCGCGGGCGTCTCTATAGAACACACGCCCCACGCTGTCATACACATGGGTAAGCGAGTCAACGTCAAGGGCTATTTGCCTTACACTCTTTCCTTTAGAATTGTTCGACAACGCGCTCGCGTCGGCCACGTTGAAGTCAGAGTCGAAATCCAGCAGAATGGTTTTCTTGACAAATGTTTCCCTTCTGTAAGGCACCGACGTGCCGCGCATCACCTGCTGCGACTTCATGTTCTCAAACCACTCTCCGCTGTAGAGCGTAAGCAGCAAGTGCTTTTTCTCAGCCGTTGACTGCAGCATTCCCGAGTCGGCCAGTATTATTGCCGCGTCCTCATAGCTGTCGGTCATCTTGTATATCATAACGCCGTACAGCTTGCCGGTCTCCAGGTCTTTTTTCTGCACATACAGGTTGCAGCCCGGTATGCCGTCATAGAACACTCCTTCGGGTATTTCCAGCTCCGGGCTTTTCTGCTTCATGGACAAAAGAAGGCGTGAAAACGACATGTTGGCGTTAGGCCCTATGACGTTTTGGAAATAGAAAGAACCGAACGCTATGAATATCACAATCACAATCAGCGGCCTGAACGCCTGCATAAGCGATATTCCGGCGGCTTTTATGGCGGTAAGCTCGCTGCTTTCGCCAAGGTTTCCGAAGGCGATGAGCGACGACAAGAGAATGGCCAACGGCAACGCCTGCGGCACAAGCATCAGGCTCATGTACCAGAAAAACTGCGCCAGCACGTCCATTGACAGGCCCTTGCCTATCAAGTCATCAATGTACTTCCACAGGAACTGCATCATCAGTATGAACTGACAGATGAAGAACGTGCCGACGAAGAGCAGCCCGAACTGCCTGGCTATGAACATGTCTAATTTTCTTATGCGAAACATCGTTTTCCTTATCGTATGGCTGCAGCGTAGCCCTGCCAGCGTGCAAAATTAGTACAAAAATATCAGAAAACAATATATAAAAGGTGAGAAAGTGAAAAGGAGAGAAGGTGAGAAGGCAAGAAACTTGTTAGATATAATCTTTTTACCTCACCTTCTCACCCTTTCACCTTCTCACTTTTCAAAGTCCTGTCGAGCGGTGCAGGGTATCCATGTTGGCATCCCAGATGTCCCTCAGCGTGTCGGTGTCGCCGTCGGGAGCATAGTCGGTTATCACCAGAATGTAGTCGCCCGTTATGTCGCTTTTCTCCATTCTCAGCTCCAGGTACGTGTTGCTGAATTCCTCCTCGCTCCAACGCAGGCGTATAAACTCGTTGTTCTTTGTCTCAATCACGTCCGCTGTCCGCGTCTCATGGTGCCCCCAGGTGTTGCCCCAGGTAAAGGTCAGCGTATCGCCGTCGCGCTTCACGTCGTCGGCAAGCCACTTCGCAAGCCCTTCGGGAGTGCTCATCAGCGACCATATTATATTAGCCGACTTCGAGTGCAGTTCCCTCTCTATACTGATTTTATTGTCTTCCATAAGTCATGGCGTGAGCATATTTTGCCACAAAAATAACAATTTTGCCAAAGAATGCTGCAAAAAAACGCGATATTTTTTGGTATGTAAAGAAATTGTATTACCTTTGCACCCACAAAAAGGACATTCGATGGCGGGATAGCTCAGCTGGTTAGAGCGTCGGATTCATAATCCGGAGGTCGTGGGTTCGGGTCCCACCCCCGCTACAAATGCAACCAACGCCCCGATGGAACACCGTTCCGTCGGGGCGTTTTCTTTATCTCTCAACAAGCGTTTGCACACCTTCTTACTTCCATCCGGCCACTATGTATGCCGCATCCGGGTACATCTTGACAATTGCCGGACGCCTCATTTGCAGCAAAATAAAAACAGGTCGTCAAGCGCCTTCACTTCGGAAGAACTGAGGTATGACAGCCCTCAAATTGCAAAAGGCCATCAATTGATTTGCAAAAGGTCATGTTTTACACGATAAAAGGCCACCTTTTAGATTGTAAAAGGTGGCCTTTTGCAGTTCAATTGACCGTGTTTTAAATTGAGAGTTGAGAATTGAGAACTGAAAGTCAGCGTTAAGCTAATGGATAATTGTGATTACTTTTGCCAAGAAACAACCTTAAAAGCAATCATAATTATCCATTCCCAATTTTCATTTCTCAACTTTCAAAAAGGGAGGGAGCTTAATTACCCGTTTCCAATTAAACATAATTGAGGCACTCGGTAATCGTCATGCCGCACGCCGATGCGGCATCCAGAAAACACAAATAGTGTCAGATAATGTTGGCTGCATACACTGGATGCCGCATCGGCGTGCGGCATGACGATTACCGAGTGTGTCGAATGAAAAGGGATTGACTGCCTATTATAAATCCAATCAATTACAAAACAAGAACAAAATAAAAACAAGTGCTTGTTTAGTTGAACGTCAGGCGGAATATTGTCAGCCCTTTTCCGCTGTCCTGCACAAGCTGTATCGTGCCGTTGCTCACCCTCATTATCTGCCTTGAAATAGACAGGCCAATGCCGCTGCCCTCCTTTTTCGTGGTAAAAAACGGGATGAAGATATGCGCCGCAACGTCGTCGGGGATAAGCCCTCCGTCGTCGGTCACGTCAATAACCACGGCGTCGTCATCTCCCGTGTATGCCCTTATGCTTATGTGTCCGCCCTCGTTTGTGGCCTCGGCGGCGTTTTTCAGCAGGTTGGAAACAACGCGGCTAATCAGTCCTTCGTCGGCATATACCAGCAGGTCGTCAGGCATCACGTCCATATCTACGGTGCATCCCTCCTTCATCAGCGGTGCGGCAAGCCTCGCCATGCGTTCAACAAACGGCTTTACGTAAAACAGCTGCGGCACAGGTGCTGGCACATGGGTGAACTTGCGATAGTTCTCCACGAAGCGTACAAGCTCCCTGCCCGTGCGGTTTATCACCTCTAATTCCTCCCGTCGGCCGCCTCCGTCCTGCTTGAGCATCACGTCGCTGAGCGACACTATCGGCGTAATGGTGTTCATTATCTCGTGGGTCAGCACGCGGATTAGCTTCACCCACGAGTCAATTTCCTGATTGGCAAGCTCGCCCTTGATGTCGCTTATGGCGAGAATCCTCACCCTGCGGCCTTTCAGCGTGGTGTATGCGTCGCGCACCGACAGGCTTCCGAGCCTGTCCTGCACCTGGCTTATATGCGTAACGGCCTCCCTTCCAAGCAGTTTGTGGGCGGCGTTGTTGCTGCGCAACACTATGCCGCGCTCGTCGTCGAGCACCAATATACCGGTATCAACGGAGTCGATTATCAGCTCAAAGTATTTCTCGCGCTCCTTCTGTTCGTCCCTTGCGTGCTGCAGTATGTCCTTCACGCGGTTGAGCGAGGCGTTAAGCAGCTTGTCGTCACCGGTCTTTCCGCCCTCCGGGAAGCGGAAGGTGTAGTCGCCGTTGTCCAAGGCGTTGAAGAGGAAAAACACCTTCCTCACCGTCTGTCTGTACCTGCGCCACAGGCAAATGCAGGCCACGGCCAGCACGACAGCCGCCGCAACGGGCGCAAAAACACTAAAGTCCATACTTCTTTATTTTGTTGTACAGCGTCTGCCTTGTCACCCCAAGCTTCGCCGCCACCTGCGAAAGGTTGCCACCGCAGTCGCGTATCGTCTTGCCGATAAGCCTGCTTTCCATCTCGTCGATGGTCTGTACCTCCTCCACCGACGTGCCATACACAGGCTTGTCGCCGCTTATGTCGTCGGCTCCTATCACCGTTCCGTCGCTAAGTATCACCGCTTTCTCCACCGCATGCTGCAGTTCGCGTATGTTGCCGAACCACGGTTGCGCCTTCATCTTTTGTTCTGCGGCAGGCGAAAAGTCCATTTCCGGCTTGTTGTACATGGCGGCATAGCGTCCGAGAAAGAGCCTTGCCAACGCCGGAATGTCCTCGCTGCGCTCGCGCAACGGCGGCAGGTGCAGGTGTATCGTGTTGATGCGGTAGAGCAAATCCTCGCGGAACTCGCCCCGGGCAACCATCTGTCCGAGGTCGCGGTTTGTCGCACAAATCAGCCTTACGTCAATGGGTATGGCCTTGCTGCCGCCCACCCGCACTATGCTTCGCCGTTGCAGGGCGGTCAACAGCTTTGCCTGCAAGGCGTAGCCGAGGTTTCCTATCTCGTCGAGAAACAGCGTCCCACCGTCGGCCAGCTCGAATTTTCCGGGCTTGTCGGCCTTTGCGTCGGTGAACGCTCCTTTCACATGGCCGAACAGTTCACTTTCAAACAAAGTGTCGGTTATCGCTCCCATGTCCACCGGCAGCATCTTCGCGCCGCTGCGTTGCGACAGTCTGTGTATCTCGTTGGCAAGAACCTCCTTGCCCGTACCGTTCTCGCCGGTTATCAGTATGTTGGCATCAGTCGCCGCAACCTTCTCAACCATGGCCTTAAGGTCGAGCATGCGCGGCGACGTTCCCCACACCATGTGGCTCTCGCTACTGTCGGCCTTGCCCTTGTCGCCCATCGTTTTGCGGTAGGCGTCAGTCAGGACGGACAGCAGCTTGTCGTTGTCAAACGGCTTCACCACGAAGTCCGCCGCGCCCTCTTTCAGTCCTGTAACGGCCAGTTCGATGTCGGCGTAGGCCGTAAAGAGCACCACCTGCGCCTGCGGCCTCAGCTTCTTGATTTGCCGCAGCCAGTACAGGCCCTCGTTGCCGCTGTTAACGCCGCTTTGGAAGTTCATGTCGAGCAGCACCACGTCGGGCTTGTCCTCTCGCAGCCTCGCCGGAATGTTGTTAGGATTAGCCACGGCCACGATGTGCTCGAACGTGTCGTCAAGCAGCATCTTCACCGTAGAAAGTATGTTGCGGTTGTCGTCCGCAATAAGTATTGTTCCCTGTTTCATCGCTATGCAAAAGTAATCTGTTATGGCGAAACAAGCAAGCGGTTGGTTGTTTTTTAGGCAATTTTGTTTTATCCGAAATCACCTTAGTGGCGACTTTTTATTTAATGTGAAGGCTTTAAGGCTGCATTCTGAACATTGTATCTTCCAAGTGAGGCTCTCGGTAGTTGTCATTCCGCGCTCCGACGCGGAATCCAGTGTTTGCAATTTGCATCATTTGACATTGCTAATGTCATCTGGATTCCGCGTCGGAGCGCGGAATGACAACTACCGAGTGCCTCATTTGAATACAGGTTACTCGCCGATTAAGCGTTTAATCGTAATCATCTGAAAATCAACACATTACCAACACTCTTGCAAAAGACCGTCTTTTAGCCTCTAAAAGGTGGCCTTTTAGCGTGCAAAAGGCCACCTTTTGCAATGCGATTTGCCGTCTTTTAAATTGAGAGTTGATAATTGATAATGAATAATTATGATTTGCTTTGTTTGCTGACAGCCTTGAAGGTAATCATAATTATCCATTCCCAACTCTCAATTCTCCATTAAACAAGAACTTCATTTTCTGTCTAATAATTAACCACCAGTTGTCTAATAATTAGACAGTGGCCACGGGACGCTTTTTATGTAACGACCTAATAATCAGCGGATTAGTTGTTTTGGCACGCTTTTGGCATTATAATCAGTGTATGAATAATAAACTTTCCATAATACTCTTGAGCCTCGCCGCACCTGCCGTGGCGGCCGCCCAACAGGCGTGGAGCATCGACCGGTGCGTCAGCTACGCCTTGGAGCACGCCACGGAGGTGAAGAGGCAACGCATAGAGCAGAAGCAGGCAGGTGTTGACTACAACACTGCCATCCTTGGTTTCCTGCCCCAACTGTCGGCGCAAGTCGGCGGACAGTACAACTGGGGACGTAACATCGACCCTGAAACCAATACATATAATAATGTGACAACGTTCAACAACTACTACCAGCTTACGGCCTCCATGCCGCTGTTTGACGGCGGACAGACGTGGAATGCCATGCGCAGGGCGCGGCTGTCAAAGCGCTCTTCGGCCTCAGCCGTGCAGAAGGCGCGTGACGACAAGACCATAGACGTTATGCAGAAGTTCGTTGAAGCGGTGTACGCAATCAAGTCGATAGAACTCATGCAGGAGAAACTTGACGACTCGCAGGCCCTGCTCCGCAAAACGCAACGTCTGTACGAGCTTGGCGAAAAGAGCCGCCCCGACGTGGTGCAGATGGAGAGCCAGGTGGCCGAGGACGACTACAACCTGCTTCACCAGCGCAACCTCGCGCGCACGGCTCTCCTCTCCCTCAAGTCGGCCATGAACTATCCCGGCGCCGACTCGCTGCAGCTCGACCCCTCGCTCACGTCAAGGCACGCCGTGATACCGCGCCATGAGTCCATCGACTACTCCACAATCGCCGCGAAACCCGATGTGACCTTGGCCGAGGCTGAGGCGCAGAAGGCTCGCTTAGACTGGAAAATACAGCGTGCTTCACTGCTTCCCTCGCTCTATCTCGGCGGCGGCGTGTCTACAAGTTACTACAAGAACCTGTCCAACGGCATGGCGGTTGACGGCTTCCGGGCGCAGACGCGCAACAACCTTGGTGAATACCTGTACGTCACTTTGTCGATACCTATCTTCTCGGCAAGCGACTGGCGGAGCGTGAAACGCGCCAAGGCCGACTACAACATAGCGCGCCTGGACGTGGAAGACGCGCGCCGCAAGCTGGAAGACGACGCCCGGCAGGCCGTAACCGACTATGAGGGATATGTCCGCGAGGAGCGTCAGATGAGGCGGAAGGTGGCCTCCGACTCGTTGGCCTACCGCCTGTCATACCGCAAGTACGAGGAAGGTATGCTCTCGACGTTCGACCTTCACGAGTCGTCACAAACCTATCTTGAAAGCCGCATCACTCTGCTGCAAATGCAGATGATGGTAGCAATAAAGCAAAGACTTGTCAATTATTACATCAACAACGAACCGTTATGGGATGTTCAATAAATTATGTCGAGGCGATTTTTTCAATTTTAGCGAGTGCCAGTTTGCAAGCCGAAGAGGGAGTATAGTGGGCTATACGACCAATGAGGCTTGGCAAAGTGACACCGATAAAATTAAAAAGCGACCGAAATATAAAGATTAAACATTCCATTAAGGTTAAAAACAGAATTTATAGAACATCCCTATGGACATCAAATTAGAGAAAAAGAAGTACGTTATACCGAAAAGATACCGCCCGTTGGCCGTCGGCGGCGTGTTCGTCGTAGCCGTATTGGCGTGGCTCGCGTTTGGAAACTTCTCGTCGACGCTGCGCGTTGACCGCCGCGGACTTAGCATAGGCGACGTAAGGAACGCACAGTTTGACGACTATGTGAGTGTCGATGGCAACGTAGTACCCATCCAAGTGGTGCAGATTTCGCCCGAAGAGGGCGGCGTAGTGCTTGAAAAGGTGGTAGAGGAAGGCGCCCACGTGAAGAAGGGCGATGTCATTGTGCGCCTCAACAATTCCAATCTTGACCTTGAAATACTCAACGCCGAGAGCGAGCTTGCAGAGAAACAGAACATGCTTAGGAGTACGCAGCTGTCAATGGAGCAGGACAACCTCAACAACCGCAACGAGGCTTTGCAGCTCAAGATGGACGTTCAGACAAAGCGTCGCGCCTACAATCATCAGGCAGCTCTGCAAAAGGAGGAGCTGAACTCGCGCGAAGAGTACCTTAAAGCGAAAGAAGACTATGAGCTGGCGGTGCAGAAAGAGGAGCTGATACAGCAGCGTTTGAAGAAGACCAACGAGCTTAACCGCTCGCAAGTGGCGCAGATGACGGGCGACCTGGCCTCGATGCGCAAGAACGTAGAGCTGGTGCGCCAGCGCAAGGAGAAACTTGACGTGCGCTCGACCATTGACGGCGAAGTGGGACTTCTTGACGTTGAGCTTGGCCAAAGCATATCGCCGGGGCAGAAAATCGGGGTAATAAACGACCTTAGCGACTACAAGGTGGAGGCGCAGGTTGACGAACACTACATCGACCGCGTGCATACGGGCCTCTCGGCCACGTTTGAACAGAACGGCAAGAAGTACCAGCTGCGTGTGCGCAAGGTGTTCCCGGAGGTGCGTGAGGGGCGTTTCAAGATTGACTTCGTGTTCAACGGCGAACGACCGAAGAACATCCGAACCGGCCAGACGTATTACGTCGACCTGCAATTAGGCGAAGCCAAGAAGGCCGTCATCATACCCAAAGGCACGTTCTACAGCGTAACCGGCGGCTCGTGGATATTCGTTCTCGACAAAGACGGCCGCAAGGCGTACCGCCGAAAGATACGCATAGGGCGCCAGAACCCACAGTACTACGAGGTGCTTGAAGGGCTTGAGCCGGGCGAAAAGGTGATAGTCAGCGGCTACGAGAGCTACAAGGACAACGAGATACTGGTGTTGGAATAGGGCTGACACCCACCCCAGCCCTCCCGAAGGGAGGGAGCTTAAAATGCCTCGAGGTGTAGCGCATAAGGCGTATCAGACCCATTTGTCCCATCATGCTTAGCTGCTCATTTCACAAAAGGTAGCCTTTTAGAAACCAAAACACGGTCTTTTAGGCGGTAAAAGGCCACCTTTTAGAAGCCAAAAGATGGCCTTTTACAGCACCGCTCGTAACATATTGACTATCAAACGATTACAAACCACCCAACAAACAACTGCAAACCTCACCGTAAAACCTCATAACCCTACAACCGCATAACCCCAAAACATACCGTAAAACCCCATAACCCAACAACCGTATAACCCCAAACAACCATGTCAAACTTCAACTTAAAGAGTTACTTCACGTTCCTTTCAAGGAACAAGGCATACACGGCGGTCAACGTGTTCGGCCTCGCCGTGAGTCTGATGTTCGTCATTATAATCGGCCTTTACACGTGGCAGGAGTTCAGCGTAGACCGCCAGCACAGCAAGGCCGACCGCATATACGCCGTAGGTTTGAAGTTTAACGGCGAGCCTGCACCCTACGCCGGCAGCCACCACGCAGTGCTGCGGTACATGCGCAAGCACTATCCCGAAATAGAGCAGACCTGCGGCTTCGTGAACGGCAGCCTGCGTCTGCTCGACCGCGGAGACATAGTGAACGCCAAGGTGATAGAGGCCGACTCGACGTTCTTCGACATGCTCGACTTCAAACTGCTGCGAGGCGACCGCCTGACGTGCTTGAACCAGAAAGGCAACATAGTGCTGACGGAGAGCTTCGCGCGCCGTCTGTTCGGCTCGGACGACGTAATAGGCCGCCCCGTAATGACCGAAGACTCGCTCCGCTTCCGCGTTTCGGGCGTGGTGCAAGACTTCGACGGCACCATAATCGACAAGAGCGTGAACGCCATAATAGACTTCTCGTACAGCGAGAGGAACGGCTCGGGCTATACGGACAAGAACTTCCCCTACTCCGTCAGCATCGGCTCCACCATGGCCTTGGTGCAGGTGCGCAAGGGGGTTGACTTCATGCGGAAGGAGAAGGACGTGCAGCAGTTCTTCCCTACGTTCTGGCCCGTCAACGATGAAGACGTGTTCAAGTTCCACCCCGTGCTCATGCCGTTAGACAAACTGTACTTCTCGGGCTGGCAGTACGTTGACTACATGCGCCTCGGCAACTACAAGTTAGTGAGCATACTCGGCGCGGTGGCCGTGGTGATACTGCTCTTCTCCATAATGAACTACGTCAACCTGACCGTAGCCCAGGCCGGTTACAGGGCGAGGGAAATGGCAACGCGCCGCCTCTTCGGCTGTACGCGAGGCGGCGTAGGCGCCAACATGTTCGGCGAGTCGCTCGTGATGTGCCTGCTGTCGCTCGTCATCGCCATTGCCCTTGCCTACGTCTTCGCGCCTTACATAAGCCGCCTGCTCGACACGGACATCAGCCTCGCCCCGCTGGCAAGCCCCGGAGGAGCGGCTATCATCGTAGCTTTCGTGCTCGTGGTGAGCCTCATCGCGGGCGTGCTTCCAGCCGCAATACTGTCGAGGGTGAAGCCGGTCGAGGTGGTGCGCGGCACGTTCCGCAAGCAGACAAAGATGCTCTTCTCGCGCATCTTCATAACGGTGCAGAACGTTATCACCATCGTCATGCTGGCCTGCGCGCTCATCATGTCGCTCCAGATGCAGCACTTGGTGAAGGCTCCGCTGGGCTTCAAGACTAAAAACAACGTCGTAATATACGGCAGCATGGCGTTCAACGGCAAAAACTTCGACGTGTTCCTCGACAAGGTGCGCGCCCTGCCGGAGGTCAATATGGTCGCACCGTCGATGGGAACGCCGGCCGACGGCGGCAACAACAACACCCTGTTCCTGAAAGGCGACAAGGTGTCCACACCCTTCCAGCAATTCATCGTGACGCCCGAATTCATGGAAATATACGGCATAACGCTGAAACACGACCTGCACGCCGAGGGCGACAGCATCGTCTACATGAACGAAATGGCGATGAAAGCGTTTCACATGAAGCCGACGGACACGCACGCAAGCGACCGGTACAAGGGCGCTTACTTCTACAAGTTTCCGAAGAACCCGACGCTCGGAGGCATCATCAACGACATACGCCTGCGCTCAATACTCGAAGAACAGAAGCCAATACTAATCCTCGTGGCAAAGAAAGTGGAACGGCCTTGGTGCGTAACGGCGCAGGTGGAGGGCGACCCTGTGGAGGCATACGTCAAAATAAGGGAGATATATAAAGAGGTGTTCCACGAGGAAATAAGCGACCCTACGCCGCCGTTCGTCGACAAACAGATTGAATACAGGTTCAAGGAGGAAATCCGCACGACAAAAATCGTGTCGCTCTTCGCCTTCATCGCCATAATAATCTCACTGCTCGGGCTTGTTGCCATGTCGACATACTTCATACAACAAAGGGCGAAGGAAATCGCAATACGCAAGGTGTTCGGCTCTACGAGCAACCAGGTGCGCCGACGGTTGATACGCACTTTCCTGCTGTATGTCGGCATAGCGTTCATCATCGCAGTGCCGATTGTGGTACATTTCATGTCCGACTGGATTTCACAATACAGCTACCGCATCGTCTGGTGGCCGTGGCTCATAGTGGCAGGCGTAATCGTTCTGCTGATAAGTTTCGCCGCAGTGGCAGTGCAAAGCTGGATAGCGGCTGGCGAAAACCCGGTGAAGAATATTAAGCAAGAGTAAAAGGAAGCCCCCTCCCAACCTCCCCGAGGGGAGGTGAAAGGATGCGGAGCTGCGTATAAATTAATTTATTAATTAACAAAAGCAAATTAACTCCTCCCCTCGGGGAGGCCGGGAGGGGGCTTCAACCAACCCAAATCCTCCCCTCGGGGAGGTTAGGTGGGGGCTGAAACATGGCAAATTGCATTGCAAAAGGTGGCCTTTTAGGCTGTAAAAGGCCACCTTTTAGAGGCTAAAACATGGCCTTTTACAAGAGCATTCGTAACATATTGATTATCAAGCAGCCCCCTCCTAACCTCCCCGAGGGAAGGAGAAAGGATGTAAACTGGAAATAAATATAATTAATTAATAAACACAAGCAACCCAATTCCTCCCCTCGGGGAGGTTAGGTGGGGGCTTCTAAATATTAAAATTATGTACAACTTCAACTTGAAAAGCTACTTTACGTTCCTCTCACGGAACAAGGCATACACGGCGGTAAACGTCTTCGGACTTGCCGTCAGCCTTACATTCGTCATCATAATCGGCCTTTACACGTGGCAGGAATGCGGCGTAAACCGGCAGCACAGCAAGGCCGAGCGTATCTATAACATCGGCCTTAACTTCAGCGATGACGGCAGGCGGTCGGCCAACTGCCACCACGGAGTGCTGCGTTACCTGCGCAACCATTATCCCGAAATAGAGCAGACATGCGGCTTCACGGCAGGAAGCATCAAGCTGAAAGAGGGCAGCGGCTTCGTCAACGCATACGTGCTGCATACCGACTCGACGTTTTTCAGCATGTTTGACTTCCCTTTGCTCCACGGCAACCGCGCCACATGCCTTGAAAAGAAGGGCAACATCGTACTGACGGAAAGCTTTGCGCGCCGCCTGTTCGGCACAACCAACGCGGTAGGACGCACCGTGACGACAGCCGACAACAGGCATTTCCGCGTCACGGGAGTGGTAAAAGACTTTGACAACACTATCATCGACAAGGGCGTGCAGGGCATTATCGACCTGTCGTTTGACACGAACATCGCCAACAAAGACGAGTATTTCCTGCAATATACTAACATTACCGGCGCAGCATCGTTCGTCCAAGTGCGCGAGGGTTGCGACTTCGCGGCCAAGGAAAAAGACGTTGACGCCTTCTTCCAGACGTTCTGGAAGGGCTACCACCCTATCCTTACGCGCCTTGACAAGCTGTATTTCTCAAGCCTCGACACCTTCATCCTGCAAAATGGCAACTTCACTTTAGTCAAGATTTTGTTCGCTGTCGGCGTGGTAATACTGCTCTTTTCGATAATGAACTACATCAACCTGACCGTAGCCCAGAGCGGTTACAGGGCACGCGAGATGGCCACGCGCCGCCTCTTCGGCTGCTCCAAAAGCTCCGTAGGCATCAACATGTTCATGGAGTCGTTGGTGATGTGCGTCATATCGCTGGCCGTCGCCATAGCACTTGCATGCGTCTCTGCCCCATACGCAAGCCGACTTCTTGACACGAAACTCGACACAGGCCTGCTGGCAAGCCCCGTAACGGTGCTCGCCATAGCGGCTTTCGTCATCGTGGTGAGCCTCGTCGCCGGCGTGCTTCCTGCCACGATACTGTCGAAAGTGAAGCCTATCGAGGTGGTGCGCGGCACGTTCCGCAAGCAGACAAAGATGGTGTTGTCGCGCGTTTTCATAACGGTGCAGAACGTGATAACCATCGTCATGCTGGCCTGCGCACTCGTAATGACGTTGCAGATGCGCCATCTGGCAAAAGCTCCGCTCGGTTTCAACACCGAGAACGTTATCTGCATAGAGATTGTAGACGACTATTCGGCGCAAAATTCGGGCAAGTTTATCGACAAGCTTCGCGCCCTTCCATTTGTCAAGGCTGTATCTCCGTCATACGGAACACCGGCAAACGGCGGCAACAACCGCACCATAACGTTTGACGGAGAAAAGACGGATTGGAGCTTCCAGTTCATCAACGGCACGCCCGAACTGCTGAAGATATACGGCCTTACGCTGAAAAACGACTTCGGGGCGAAGGGCGACAGCATCGTATATATTAACGACATGGCGATGAAAGCACTGAAGATGAAGCCCACGGACACGCACTTAGACGAGAGGTACGAGCAGGTAAGGTTCGGCGAATTCGCAAAGAACGCGCAGTTAGGGGGCATCTTCAACGACTTCCGCATACGCAACATACTTGAAGAGCAGCACCCGATGATTGTGCAGATATGCAAAAATATAGAAGAGCCTTGGGACATATCGATACTCGTTGAGGGCGACCCGGTGGAGGCATACGCCAAAATCAAGGACGTGTACAGAAGCGTTTTCCATGAAGACGTGGACGAAAGCGCATCGCCGTTTGTGGACAAGCAGGTGCAGGCCCGCTTCAAGCAAGAGCGGCGCACATCAACGATTGTCGCCCTGTTCTCGTTCGTCGCCATCATAATATCGCTGCTCGGACTCGTCGCAATGTCAACATACTTCATACAGCAAAGGGCGAAGGAAATCGCAATACGCAAGGTGTTCGGCTCTACGAGCAACCAAGTGCGCCGCCGGTTGATACGTACTTTCCTGCTCTACGTGGGCATAGCGTTCGTCATCGCAGTGCCGATTGTGGTACATTTCATGTCCGACTGGATTTCACAATACAGCTACCGCATCGTCTGGTGGCCGTGGCTCATAGTGGCAGGCGTAATCGTTCTGCTGATAAGTTTCGCCGCAGTGGCAGTGCAAAGCTGGATAGCGGCTGGCGAAAACCCGGTGAAGAATATTAAGCAAGAGTAAAAGGAAGCCCCCTCCCAACCTCCCCGAGGGGAGGTGAAAGGATGCGGAGCTGCGTATAAATTAATTTATTAATTAACAAAAGCAAATTAACTCCTCCCCTCGGGGAGGCCGGGAGGGGGCTTCAACCAACCCAAATCCTCCCCTCGGGGAGGTTAGGTGGGGGCTGAAACATGGCAAATTGCATTGCAAAAGGTGGCCTTTTAGGCTGTAAAAGGCCACCTTTTAGAGGACAAAACATGGTCTTTTGCAACACCATTCGTAACATATTAATTATCAAATAATTACGAATTACCAAATAAGCAACCGCAAACCTTACCGTAAAACCTCATAACCCAATAACCGCAAAACCGTAAATATGAACAATTTTATCAAAGCATTAAAGAACATTCCACGCCGCGGGCAGCACAATTTCGTCAAGATATTGTGCCTCGGCGTCGGCTTCGCGCTGTCCTCTGTGCTGATAGCCAAGCTGTGTTTCGAGAGCGAATACGACACGTGTTACCCCGACCACGACCGCATTTACCGCGTAAGCGAGAAGGTACAACGCGGCTCCGACCCTGAAGTCATATACGGAAACACTCCAGGAGGCGTAGCCCCACTGCTGAAAAAGCACTTCGCGCAAATAGAGACTGCAACGAGAATAAACCCTTGTTGCGACGACGAGGAGATGAAAATAGACACGGAACGGCGCGTCAAGGGCAACGTCTACATCGTTGACTCGTGCTTCTTCAAGGTGTTCACGACCAAAATCATAGAGGGCGACGCCAACGAAACGCTCGCAAAACCGTTCTACTGCCTTGTGTCGCGGACTATGGCCGAGCGCATGGGCGGCGACGTTGTGGGGCGCAAGTTGGAGTGTACCACCATACCGGGACTGGTTATGACCGTCGGCGCGGTGTACGAAGACTACCCTTGGAACTCTACATTCCACGACTATGACGTGATGCTCTCAATGGCGACGCAACGCTCGTTCAGCTACGACGGACAGGACAACCTGATGGGAAACGACCGCTACCGCTCGTTCATAAAGGTCACTCCAGGGTGCCACCCGGAGCTGGGCGAGTTTGACGCGACGGTAAAACAGCTTGTAGACAAGCTCATGGCGGAACTGAAAAAGAACAACATCGACTATGCGCTGAAGTTCACCCCGGTGTCAAAATACCACTACGAGAACAGCGACTCGAAGCAGATGTACCTCGTGATGCTCATCCTCGCGGCTGTGGTTTTGGCCGCCAGCGTGCTCAACTACCTGCTAATCGTGATGGGAAACACCGTGACGAGGGCTAAGGAAATGGCCGTAAGGAAGTGTTACGGAGCCATGCCGCGCACCATATTCGGCATCACCGTGGCCGAGACTTCGGTGCATATCGTGCTGTCGTTGGTGCTGGCCGCCGCGCTAATCTACGTCTGCAAAGGCTCGATTGAGACGCTGCTCGACGCCCCGGCGACGGCCCTGTTCACCAACAAAGGCGTGCTCTTCCTTGCCGCTCTGCTGGTCGTTGTGTTCATAATCAGCGCCATACTGCCCGGCAAGATGTACAACGCCGTGCCCGTGACGACGGCCTTCCGCGGCTTCACGGAGAACCGACGGAGGTGGAAAATGGCGTTGCTGGCCGTGCAGTTCGTGTTCGTCAGTTTCCTTGTATGCCTGCTCTTGGTGGTCAACAGGCAGTACGCCACGCTCCTGGACTTCAACCTCGGCTATGAATACGACCGCCTCGCGCTCGTCAACATCAACCAAATAAAAGGCGAGGAACGCCGCGCCATGGTGGCCGAACTCGGCAAGATGACCGAGGTGGAGGCGTGGACGCCGGTGACATACCCCATGTTCGACCAAGGCAGCGGCAACAACATAGTTGACCCGGAGACGCGAGAAGAGCTGTTTAACGCCCACGACCTGTACATGACGGGCGACAACTTCTTCAGCCTTACGGGCGTGAAAATACTGCAAGGGCGCGGCTTCAACGCCCACAGTGACAGCCTGCGCGAGGTCATGATAAGCCCCGACTTCGCCCAAAAGCTCAAGAACGCGAAGGGCTGGAACGACGTAATAGGCCGCAAAATAGTTATATCAGAGCACAGTCAGAACTACAACGACCTGTTCACCATCGTTGGAATATACGACAAGTACCGCCCCAACACCGCGCTCGACGACGACGACCGCCCCACGATGATGTTCTACTCCGACCCTTACGGAGGCTATATCAGCTACCTGCTCGTGAAGTTCCACGACCTGACGGCCGACAACATGCAGGCCGTGCAGCGGCGTCTCGCGCGGCTGTATCCCGGCAAGACCGTCATCGTAGACAGCTACAAGAGGCAGCTTGACACATGGTATGACGGGGTAAAGAACTTCCGTTCGGCGGTCATCATAGCCGGACTGTGCGCCCTACTCATAGCCCTTTTAGGATTGATTGGCTACATTAATGACGAGATGCAGCGGCGAAGCAAGGAGATAGCCATACGCAAGGTGAATGGCGCAAGCACCGTAAGCGTGCTCCGCCTGATGCTGCGCGGCGTGCTTGTGGCGGCCGTTCCGGCATCAATCGTAGGCGCAGCGGCGGCCGGATGGGTGGCAGGCAAGTGGCTTGAAGACTTCAGCGTGAAGGCAGGCATGAGCCTCTGGCTGTTCATAGCAGGCATAATCATAGTGCTGGCGGGAATCGCCGCCCCAGAAATAGACGACGCATAACACACCCCCCACGG
>USHW01000017.1 GCA_900554545.1 uncultured Prevotella sp.
CACCGAGGGAGAAAAACCCCAAGAAAACCGACGGCAAGACACATTTTTACCTTTACTTCTCAAACAGCGGTTTCGGCACGGGCGTGCTAACGTCAACATCGCCCGTAGGGCCGTGGAGCAGTCCGCTCGGCCACAGCCTCGTAGACGCCAACACACCTGGACTTGACGGCTGCAAAGTGCCTTTCGACCCCGGCGCACTCGTTGACGGCGAGGGGCGCGGATGGCTGACCTTCGGCGCCGGCACGGCACGCATAGCCCGGCTTGGCGACGACATGACAAGCATCAGCGGCAAGATAGCCAAGATTGACGCGCCCCACCACTTCGAGGCCAACGAGCTGAACTACATCAACGGCACGTACATTTACACCTACAACACCGACTGGCAGGACTACGCCGACTGGCCTTTCGCCACAGGACGCCCGTCAGTGTGCAGCATGGTGTACATGACAGGAAAGAAGCCACTCGACCCGAAAAGCTGGAAATACCGCCATCCGTACATGCGCAACCCGGGCGACTGCGGCTTCGACTACGGCAACAACCACACCCACCGGTGTCCGTTCAAAGGCCGACAGCCACCAGTTTCACGTGTCATGGCGCGTAAAATACGAGCCGGGAGAGGCCAAGGTGGTGGCAAGGAAAGACGGACGGGAAGTCCGCTCGTCGTCAGTCCGCACCGCAGGAGCACCTGCCAAGGTGAAGCTTGAAGTTGACTATGACGGCGAAAAGACAGCGTTCGTCAACGCGTATGTCACCGACAAGGACGGCAACCTGTGCCCCTGGGCGGAAGACGAGCTGCATTTCACCGTGAGCGGAGGCACCATCATCGGTGTTGACAACGGCTCGCCGTTCAGCACCGAGCGGTTTAAGGCCGACCACCGCAAGGCTTTCTTCGGCAAGGCTCTTGTCGTAATAGACAAGGACAAGACATCAGGCAGCATCACCGTGACGGCCAAAAGCCCCATGCTTGAAACCGCAACAATAGACATCAACCAATAAAACACTTCATAATCATGAAACAATTGAAAATCATGGCATTAGCCTTAATGACGGGTCTGACGGCAACCGCACAGACTCCTAAGTATCTCGACGACTCCCAGCCGCTTGAAGTCAGGGTGCAGGACGCGTTGAGCCGTATGACCACACACGAGAAGATAATGCTTCTCCACGCGCAAAGCAAGTTCACGTCGGCAGGCGTTCCGCGCCTCGGAATACGCCAGCTGAACATGGACGACGGCCCTCATGGAGTGCGCGAGGAGCTTGAATGGAACTCATGGGCACCCGCCCGGTGGACAAACGACTCGATAGTGGCGTTCCCGTCGCTGACATGTCTCGCCGCAACATGGAACCCGGCGATGTCCGCAATATACGGAAACGCGGTGAGCGAGGAGTTCGCCTTCCGCGGCAAAGACGTGATGTTAGGCCCCGGAGTGAACATGGCGCGCACGCCGCTCAACGGCCGCAACTTCGAGTATATGGGTGAAGACCCCTACCTCGCAGGGCGTATGGTAGTGCCGTACATCAAGAGTGCGCAGGCCAACGGCGTGGCATGCTGCCTCAAGCACTTCGCACTGAACAACCAGGAGATTGACCGCTTCGCCGTGAACGTCAACGTAGACGAGCGCGCATTGAACGAAATCTACCTGCCGGCATTCAAGGCCGCCGTGCAGGAAGGCGGCGTATGGACGGTCATGCCGTCATATCCTTTATGGAACGGAGTTCACTGCTGCCAGAACGACTCGCTGCTGAACGGAATACTGAAGCGCGACTGGGGCTTCGACGGAGCTACCATAAGCGACTGGGGCGGAACAACAGACACATGGCAGGCGGCCACCGGCGGCCTTGACATCGAGATGGGAAGCTTCACCGACGGAAAGCTGAAAGAGGCCGAGTTCGGCTACAACGACTACTACCTTGCCGACAAGTTCGAGAAGCTTATCAATGAAGGCAAGGTGCCGATGAGCGTGCTCGACGACAAGGCTTCACGCGTGTTGCGCACCATCTTCCGCACGTCGATGAACCGGAACAAGGTTATCGGCTCGCAATGCTCTGAGGCTCATTACGACGTTTGCCGCCAAATAGGCGAAGAGGGCATTGTCCTGATGAAGAACGACGGCGGCATACTGCCACTTGACGGCAACCGTTACGGGCGCATACTCGTGGTTGGCGAAAACGCCACGCGCTCGCTGACGAAGGGCGGAGGCTCGTCAGAGCTGAAGACACTGCGCGACATCACTCCGCTGGAAAGCCTGCAAGAACGCTACGGCGACAAAGTGGACTACGCCCAGGGATACACCTCCGGCCGCGCCATTTATGACGTTGTTGACAAAGTAGACCCGGCCGAGAGCGCACACCTGAAGGCCGAAGCACTGGAGAAAGCACGCCAGGCCGACCTCATCATCTTCATAGGCGGACTGAACAAGAACTGCCGCCAGGACTGCGAGAACTCCGACCGCGAGGACTACAACCTGTCGTTCGGACAGAACGAGCTTATCAGCGAGCTTGCTAAAATACAGAAAAACATCATCGTATGCACCTTCGGCGGCAACGCCTTCGCCACTCCCTGGCTCGACGACGTGAAGGGATTTGTACACGCATGGTATCTCGGCTCGATGGCAGGCGAGGCTCTCGCCAACGTGCTTGACGGCAAGGTGAACCCCAGCGGCAAGCTGCCGGTTACCTTCGCGAAGCGCCTTGAGGACTATCCTTACATGCAATACGGCGCGGAAGCTTATCCGGGCGTTGACAAGCAGGTATATTACAAGGAGGGAATATTCATCGGCTACCGCCACTTCGACACCAAGAAGGTGGAGCCGCAGTTCCCCTTCGGCTACGGATTGAGCTACACTACGTTCAAGTACGGCAAGCCGCGCCTTTCCGCTACGACGCTCGAGGGCGACGGCAAGCTGACCCTTTCAGTTGACATTACCAACACAGGGAAGCGCGCCGGCAAGGAAACCGTACAGCTGTACATAGGCCAGCGCAAGCCGTCAGAGCCGCGTCCTACGAAGGAACTGAAATCATTTGAGAAGATAGAACTGCAGCCCGGAGAGACGAATACCGTCGATTTCCAGATAGACCGCTCGATGCTGGCGTTCTATTCAGCCGACAACCACGGCTGGACGGTTGAGCCGGGACGCTTCGACGCATACGTATGCGCATCGTCGGCCGACGTCCGCGGACAGGCCGGTTTCAGCGTAAAGTGATGCCGGAGACATGCCCACGACGGGGCGGAGGCATTAAAACCGTAACTTTTCAAAATAGGATTGTTCTGGTTTTTTAAGGTTATGTCTTCACAGGTTACGGTCTGCAACGGTTCCGCCCCGTTCAGCTTACAACATGAAAGGCGGCCAATTGGAGTCCAATTGGCCGCCTTTCGCATTGTAAAAGGCCGTCTTTCGCAACGTGAAAGACGGCCTTCTGCACAGCGGTTTATTTCTTCCTGTTCTTGTACTCTGACGGTATGCACCCGTAAAGCTCCTTGAAGCACTTTGAGAAATAGCGCTGCGAGGAGAACCCCGTGTTATATGCTATTTCGGAAATGCTCAACTGGCTCTTGACGAGCAGCTGCTCGGCATGGCGCAGACGGATAAGGCGGATGAACTCGGACGGCGTCATGCCCGTAACCGACAGCGTGCGGCGGTACAGCTTCACGCGGCTCATGCCAAGCTCATGGCTCATGTGCTCTACAGACAAGTCAGTGTTGCTGATGTTCTTCTCAACAAAAGCCGTGGCGTCGGCAACAAACTGCTCGTCAACCGGAGTCACCTCAACCTCGCTTATCTTCGGCTCTATCTTGCCGCCCGTATGCCCGTGGCGCGGCTGCAGCAGGCGGTCGATGCGCATGTTGAGCAGCTCCATGTTGAACGGCTTTTTGATGTAGTCGTCAGCTCCACACTCGCGGCTCTCAATCTCGTTTTCCTCCGTCAGGCGCGCAGTGAGTATCACAACGGGCAGGTCGGCCGTGCTTTCGTCCTGCTTTATGCGGCGGCACAGCTCGTTGCCGTCCATTCCCGGCATCATGATGTCGGTCAAAACAAGGTCGGGCCGGTGGGCGGCGATGTGTTCAAGAGCCTCTTCGCCGTCGTGGGCGGTGGCCACGGAGTATGCCGTTGACAGCTCGGACACCATAAATTCAAGAAAGTCGTCATTGTCGTCGACAACCAGTATTTCAGGCTTATGCGCTCCACCGCCGGCCTTCACGCCCGTGGCTGCGCCCGCATTCTCGCCGCTCCGCGTCCTCTCCGTCTGCCTTCCGCCCACAGCCTTAGCGTGCCCGGCAGGCAGCGTCACGGTAAACAGCGCCCCGCCTCCCGGATTGTCGGCCACGGTTATGCCGCCTCCGTGCATCCTGGCAAACTCATAAGCAATGTTAAGCCCTATGCCGCTGCCGCCTGTGTTCTTATTGCCGGGCGACTGGTAAAAGCGTTCAAACACGTGTTTCTTGTCCTCGTCGCTTATGCCTACACCAGTGTCGGCCACACGTATCTCAACGGCACCGTCTCCGGTCACGTCAACCGACACGCTGACACGCCCTCCGGCAGGAGTGAACTTGAATGCGTTTGACAGCAGGTTGCCGACTATTTTGCCCAATTTGTCACCGTCAAAGTCGGCCATAAGCGACTCGGCGCATGACGAGAACGTAAAGTCTATACGCTTGTCGGCCAGCCCAATGAACTGGTTGCACACGTTCCTGATGAACGCCACCATGTCGCCGTGCTGCATGTTGAGCTGCGCCCCGTTCTTCATGAGGCGGCGCAGGTCGAGCATCTGGTTCACCATGTCGAGCAGCCTGACGGCATTGCGCTGCATCATCTCCAGCTTCAGCCTCAGCCGGCTGCTGCTTTCCTCCTTTATCATAGAGGCCAGCGGCGCCAGAATCAGCGTGAGCGGGGTGCGCAGCTCGTGGCTTACGTTGATGAAGAACGTCATCTTCATTTCCTCCACTTCACGCTTCTTCTACTCCTCCATACGCTCTTCCTCCTCCCTGCGGCGGCGGAGCATGCGGCGGTAAAGGCCACATGCGCCCAAGGCTATCAGCAACATGTACAGCAGCAAGGCCCAAAACGACAGGTAGAACGGCGGCCTGACGATGATGTCGAGCGTCTCGACGCCGCCCATCGGCTCGCCGTATATATCCACAACGCGCACCTCCAGGCGGTAATGTCCCGGTGAAACGTTTGAGAACTGCACGTTGGGCTGGTTCTCCATTGTCATCATCCACCTGTCGTTAAGCCCCTTCAGGCGATACATGAAGCGCGAACGCTCCGGCATGCCGACGTTGTCGGTCGACAAATGCACGGTAAACGTATTTTCGTCATAGCCCAGACTGATGTGCCTGCTTTCGTTGACAGCCTCGTCAAGGATGACGTGCTTGTTGAACTTCTCGCCCACTTTGACAACATGGTCGTACACGGCAAGGTCGCTGAACACCACGCGCACCGAGTCAACTTGCCGTGTACGGCGTTTCGGATTGACTACATTTACACCGTCAATACCACCCACAAGCACGCGACCGTCGCGCAGGCAGAACAGTGAACGCTTGTTAAGCGTGCGCGTCTGCAGGCCGTCGGCCTTGCCATAAGTGTTCACAAAAAACTTCAGTCCTTCCTTTTCACGCTTCAGGCTGATGCTTTTCAGGCTGTTGCCTGCCGTCACCCACATGATGCCGTCGCGGCCTTCGGCCACGGCGCAGACGTCTGAATAGATATGCTTTCCTTGCAGGTTGACGGTGTAAAGGCGGCCGTCAGTCCTGTCATACACCTTCAGCCCGGAGATGGTTGCCACCCATACAAGCCCCCGCGAGTCACGGCACACTTGGTTAACCGACGTGTTCACGGCTGCGTCGGCTGCAGTTCCGCCTTTGCGGTGGTCGCCGAAACCGTCGGTGACTTTCATCGTCTTAACATCAAGATAAGCCACACCCTGCGAGTGTCCGATGATGACGTTGCCGTCGGCTTCAACCACAACAGAGGCCACATAGTCTGACTTTAGACCGCTGTTGCGCTTGTTCAACGTGGTAAAGCGCCCTGTTGACGGGTTGAAGAGCTGCACTCCAGCCCCGAGTGTGCCTATCACTATTCGCCCGTCAGGCAGCTGGGCAAGCGTCCATACATTGTCGCTGGCAAGGCCGCCTGCCGACTTCCTGTAAACAGTAAAGCCTCCGCCGGACATCCGGGCAAGGCCGCCTTCGTATGTTCCGAACCACAACGAGCCGTCATTTGCCAGCAGGCTGCTTACCACTATGTCAGAACCGAGACGGCTTTCGGCCTTGCCAATGGTGGTGAGTTTGCCCGACGCAAGGTCGTAACGGCGTATGCCCACGTCGTTGGCGCCCAGCCACAGCGTGCCGTTGCGGTCTTCCACCATAGTGCAGATGTCACCCCATGGCATGAGGCTGAGCTGCGGCTGGCGGCCGAGATAGAACACCAGTCCCATGCGGTAGGTACCAATCCACACCATGCCGAGGTTGTCTATGTAAATGCACGACAAAGTGTTGTCAGGCAGCGAGTAAGCGTCTTCCGACGAATGGAGCATGTGCTGCACAACCTCGCCATGCCGGCCGAGCTGTATAAGGCCGTCATGGTCGGTGGCAATGAGTATGTTCCCGGCACGGTCCTCGCTCACGTCGGTGACAAGACGACCCGTGATGCGGTGCCATTTGCGTTCGCGCGCCACATAAACCATCAGCACCTCGCTCCACCATACCCAGTAGTTGCCGCGGCTGTCTACAAAAGTGCGGTAGCCTTTGTCCTTCGCTCCCCCGTTCTTCGGTATGTAGTCGTTCACCCAGGCCACGCGCTTCGTGCCGGAGTCGATGCCCGCCAATGTGCCGTTGTCATACGTCACTACAACCGTATTGCCGGCAGATGTCAGCGCAGACACCCATCCGTGCGGCAGCTTCCGCTGCAAATCGGCCTGCACTGCGCGTCGCTCGCCGAAGTCGTAGCAAAACACCAGCTTGTCTTCCGTTGCTATCCAGAGGTTGCCGCGCCGGTCTACATGCACGCTTCTCGGCCGTCCCTTCATGCCGTGGCGTTCCATCCAGCCTACAATGTCGCGCTCGAACGTCTCCGTGGTGGGGTTGAACACGCAGTAGCCTTTGGGCGTATTCACCCATAACATGCCATCGGCGTCCTCGTATATCTCCATCACATTGTTGTCAGGCAGGCTCAAAGGGTTGGCCGGGTCGTTGAAATAGCTGCGTATCCGGAAGCCGTCATAGCGGTTAAGTCCCAACAAAGTGCCCACCCACAAGAAGCCCTTTGAACTTTTGCGGATGCAGTTTACGGTATTGTTTGACAGCCCGTCGTCATACGAAATGCGGTGAAATCCCACTCCAACCGTCTGCGCCGGCGCACAGACGGCAAACAGCGCAAGCAGACAAAATATGATTTTACTCCTCATAGATTAATTAAGGTTTCTTAAAAACAATCCCAAAATGCAAGTAGTATGTTGCTGGCACGATGCAAACCTCATGTTCATCAAGCATAAAGCGCAGCAAACTCATTTGCATTTATGTGCCGTCCCCTACCCTACGCCGTCATGGTTTACGCAAGGAGACAACGCTACAAAGATAACAAGTTTCCGGCTTTTTGCAAAACAAATTGCACGAAAGATGTTTTTTGCGCCCATCGTCAATCCTCTCATCTCTGTACAACTAAATATCGACCGCCAAACGGTCACTCTGCAAACGGTCACCTTTTAGAGTGCAAAAGGGCATCTTTTAGCGTCTAAAAGGCCACCTTTTACAAGCTAAAAGACGGTCTTTTGCAAAACGGATGATTGCGCCTTGGATTGCGAGTGATGTCAAGACACTGGCTATCAGGGCGTTAAGCGATGAACGACATGTCTGTTTTCAGCCATTGTATTGACGCCTGAGGACAAACAAAAAAGGCATCTTGAAACCAAGATGCCTCGCCTTTGTTGGGATACCCGGATTCGAACCAGGAATGACAGGACCAGAATCTGTAGTGTTACCATTACACCATATCCCAATGTCCGACCAGCTATTAAACTATCGTTAACTGGTGTTTTGCGAGTGCAAAGGTATATATTTTTTTTGAAACAGCAACATTTTATCCAAGATTTTTCTAAAAAAACTCAAAATAATCCACCTTTGTCATTGTTTTACAATAAATCCATGTACCTTTGCATAATAGAAAACGGTGTGACGGCCGAGCACGGAAGCAACAAAAAACCTGCCGGCCAACGCACCAATATTTTGCATTAACAACTCTTTTTCTTAATGGAACAAGTAAAGATTTTAGTAGAGAAAATAACAAAAGGCATTCAAGAAAAGAAAGGCTCAAACATCACAATCGCAGACTTGAGCGGCATAGAAGGTTCGATATGCCGCTATTTCGTCATCTGCCAGGGCAACTCGCCGGCACAGGTTGAGGCCATAACCGACTCCGTAGAGGAAACGGCAAGGATTGAAGCAGGCGAAAAGCCCGTTCACATCGTCGGACTTACGCATGCCCAGTGGGTTGCAATGGACTATACGGACGTGATGGTTCACGTCTTCCTTCCTGAAACAAGGGCATACTACAACCTGGAAAACCTTTGGGAAGACGCGAAATTGACAAGGCTCCCGGACGTAGACTGACCATGCCGGGGAACACTCCCAACGTTGTAAAGGATTCTTTACGACACAACACCAATGTACAAAATGGAACAAGATAAGAACAACAAGAAGCCTAAATTCAGCATGAGCTGGATTTATATGCTCGTATTATTCGGCCTCATGGCCATGTACTTCTTCGGCGGAGACACCGTCGGCGGAAGCGCGAGCAAGAAAGTTTCATACGACGAGTTCAAGACTTACGTCAACAAAGGCTATGCTTCCAAGATAGTAATCAACAAGGACGAGAGCACCTTGAAGATGTATGTCAACCCGCAAAACACGCGCGACGTATTTAAACAAGGTGTGAAAAACGTCGGCAACAACGCATACATAACGACCGAGTTCGGCAGCGTTGACAAGGTAGAGACATTTGTCGAGGCCGAAAAGAAAGCCGGAAAGTTCAAGGGACAGCTGAACTATGAGAACAAGCGCGGCAACGACTTGTTCAGCATCCTGCTCAGCTTCGGCCCCATCCTGCTGTTCATCTTCCTGTGGCTTTACTTCATGCGCCGCATGGGCGGAGGCGGAAGCGGAGGCTCGGGAGGCGTGTTCAACGTAGGCAAAAGCAAGGCGAAGATGTACGAGAAAGGCGCCGACATCAACGTTACGTTCAAGGACGTTGCCGGACAAGCCGGCGCAAAGCAGGAAGTCCAGGAAATAGTAGACTTCCTGAAGAACCCTAAGAAATACACCGACCTTGGCGGAAAAATACCCAAAGGCGCCCTGCTGGTAGGCCCTCCGGGAACAGGCAAGACGCTGCTGGCCAAGGCTGTGGCTGGCGAAGCAGGCGTTCCGTTCTTCTCGATGAGCGGTTCTGACTTCGTTGAGATGTTCGTCGGCGTCGGCGCAAGCCGTGTACGCGACCTCTTCCGGCAGGCAAAGGAGAAGTCGCCGTGCATCATCTTCATCGACGAGATTGACGCCGTGGGCCGCGCACGCAGCAAGAACCCCGCCATGGGAGGCAACGACGAGCGCGAGAACACGCTCAACGCCCTGCTAACAGAAATGGACGGCTTCGGCACAAACAGCGGTGTCATCATCCTTGCCGCCACCAACCGCGCCGACATGCTTGACTCGGCGCTGCTCCGCGCAGGACGCTTTGACAGGCAAATCAACGTAGACCTGCCCGACCTTAACGAGCGCAAGGAAATCTTCAAGGTTCACCTGAAGCCCGTAAAGATTGACGAAAGCGTTGACGTTGACATGCTGGCACGCCAGACTCCGGGCTTTTCCGGCGCCGACATCGCCAACGTATGCAACGAGGCAGCACTCATCGCGGCACGCCACAACAAGACACACGTAGGCCGTCAGGACTTCCTTGACGCCGTTGACCGCATCATCGGCGGACTTGAAAAGAAAACAAAAGTAATGACGGAAGGCGAACGCCGCACCATAGCGCTGCACGAAGCAGGACACGCAACAATATCGTGGTTCCTCGAACACGCCAACCCCTTGGTGAAGGTATCAATCGTTCCGCGTGGCCGTGCGCTCGGAGCTGCATGGTACATGCCCGAAGAACGGCAGATAACCACCAAGGAAGAGATGCTCGACGAGATGTGCGCCACGCTTGGAGGACGCGCCGCCGAGGAGCTGTTCGTAGGCCACATATCCACCGGAGCGATGAACGACTTGGAGCGGGTGACAAAGAGTGCCTACGGCATGATTGCATACGCAGGCATGAGCGACAGGCTGCCCAACATCTGTTATTATAACAACAACGAGTACAACTTCCAGAAACCGTACTCTGAAACGACGGCGAAAATCATGGACGACGAGGTGCTCAGCATGATAAACGAGCAGTACCAGCGTGCCAAGAACTTGCTTCTTGAGCACAAGGAAGGGCACAACAAGCTGGCCGCACTGCTGCTTGAGCGCGAGGTTATCTTCGCCGAGGACGTTGAAAAAATCTTCGGCAAGCGCCCGTGGGTAAGCCGTTCGGAAGAGATAATGGAAAGCCAGGGCGGCGGCGAGCCTGAAACTGAAGGCGGAAAAGACGACAGCCAGACCGCCGCTGACAGCAACGAAGCCAACGCCGGGACTGAAAACGGCGGAGAGAAAGCGGAAGAAAGAAGTTAAAGAATTTACAGAAGTTATAGAAGTTAAAGCCAAATGTGTATGCCTTTCAAGCAATAAAAGGTAATGGCTTTAACTTCTATAACTTCTGTAAATTCTTTAACTTCACTAAAAACAATAAAACCCAATAATATGAAAAACCTCATTGTAAGAAGCATCACGGGCGTGTTTTTCGTGGCGGCCATAGTAATCAGCTTTATGAAACCGATGGCAATGGAGGTACTCTTCGCCTTGGTTACCGGCCTTACGATATGGGAATACAGCGGATTGGTGAACAACGTGAAGGGCGTACAGACCAACCGCTTCATCAGCACCATAGCCGGAGTGTACTTCTTTTTCGCTGTCGGCGGCTTTTGCAGCGGCGTGACACCCACAGGCGCTGTATTCATCCCCTACCTGCTGACGCTTATCTACCTCTTCATCAGCGAGCTTTACGCCAAGACGGAGAACGCGATCAACGACTGGGCGTACACCATGCTCGGACAGATGTACATCGCCCTGCCCTTCTCCACCATCAACGTGCTGGCGTTCAACGCGACTGAGAGCGGCGAAGTGGTATTCAACTACCTCGTGCCACTCTGCGTTTTCATCTTCCTTTGGGCGAATGACACGGGGGCATACTGCACCGGTTCGCTCCTCGGACGGCACAAGCTGTTTCCGCGCATATCGCCGGGCAAAAGCTGGGAAGGCTCTATCGGCGGCGGCATAATTGTGCTCATCGTGGCCTATTTCATAGGAAGCTATGAGGCCGGGCTTAACTCTGACACGGGACTTACCGTCATCCAGTGGATGGGCTTGGGGCTTGTCGTAGTGGTGTTCGGCACATGGGGCGACCTCGTAGAATCCCTTTTCAAGCGCACCCTCGGCATAAAGGACAGCGGAAACATACTGCCCGGCCACGGCGGAATGCTCGACCGCTTCGACTCTTCGCTGATGGCGATGCCCGCATCGGTCGTCTACCTGTACTCGCTGACACTGTTCTGATTAAGAAGAAACATACAAAAAGATAGATAGTTAAAAGGACATGACACCGCGTCATGTCCTTTTTTATTGACCGAACGCCGACAGGCCGTTTTCCCAAAGGCCACCTTTTAGCGTCCAAAAGGCCGTCTTTCACCGTGCAAAAGGCCACCTTTTACAAGCTAAAAGGCGGCCTTTTGCAATGCGCCTTATAAAAAGCGGCTCCGCGGCCGGCCTACAAGCAGAAAAACAACGGCCACAGGCGGCTTTCTCGAAAATATTTCGTAATATTGCAGTCTGACAAATGACAAGAAAAACAAAGTCTTATACTATGAACAAGAAACTGCTGATTTTGCCCGTTGCGGGCATGGTTATGGCCGCCAACGGACAGACGGCGCAGCCGAAGCTGGCGTATCCCGAAACAAGGAAATGCGACGTTGTTGACACGTATTTCGGCACAAACGTGCCCGACCCTTACCGCTGGCTGGAGAACGACACGAGCGCGGAGACGGCGGCGTGGGTGGCCGCGCAGAACAAGGTTACAGGCGAATACCTGCGGCGAATACCTTTCCGCGACGCGCTGCTGAAACGGCTCACCAGCGTGGCCGACTACGAGAAGATTGGCGCTCCGTTCAAGAAGCACGGCAAATACTACTTCTTCAAGAACGACGGACTGCAGAACCAGAGCGTGCTGTACGTTCAGGACAGCCTCGACGGAACGCCCCGCGTGATGCTCGACCCCAACAAACTGTCGGCCGACGGCACCGTGGCGCTTACCGGCATAAGCTTCTCGCACGACGGCAAACACATGGCCTACACCATCTCGCGCAGCGGTTCAGACTGGACGGAGATTTACGTAATCGACACGAAAAGCGGACAGACGCTAAGCGACCACATAGTGTGGGCCAAGTTCACAGGAGCGTCATGGCAGGGCGACGGCTTCTACTACAGCGCCTACGACGCGCCCGAGAAAGGCAAGGAATACTCGAACGTGAACGAGAACCACAAGATATACTACCATAAAATAGGCACTCCGCAGCAGGCCGACAGGCTCGTTTACGAAAACAAGGAGCATCCAAAACGCTTCTACTCGGCCAGCGTCAGCGAAGACGAGACCATGCTGTTCCTCTTCGAAAGCGGCGAAGGCAACGGCAACGCGCTGTATGTGAAAGACCTGACGAAGGCCGACGCGCCGTTCGTTCCCATGGCGACGGACTTCAACTATCAGTATTCGCCCGTTGAAGTAACAGGCGGCAAAATCTACATTCACACCAACTACGGCGCGCCGAAATACCGGCTTATGACGGCAACGGCGGCAAAGCCCGGCATGAAAGACTGGCAGGAGCTTGTGCCTGAGAGCGCTTACGTGCTGTCAAGAGCAAGCGTGATAGGCGGCAAGATGCTGCTCACCTATGACAAGGATGCGGCCAACCACGCCTACGTGTACACCCTCGACGGGCGCATGGAGCATGAAATCAAGCTGCCGTCACTCGGCTCTGTGGGCTTCAGCGGCGACAAGGACGACAAGGAGTGCTTCTTCACATTCACGTCGTTCACCATCCCCGGCGCGACATACAAGTATGACATAGAGCGCAACACGTACACGCTGCTGCGCGCGCCGAAGGTTGACTTCAACGCCGACGAGTACACAACCGAGCAGGTGTTCTATCCAAGCAAGGACGGAACGAAGATACCCATGTTCCTTACCTACCGCAAAGACCTGAAGCGCAATGGGCAGAACCCCGTCTACCTGTACGGCTACGGCGGCTTCAGCATCAGCCTCTACCCCGGCTTCTCGTCGTCGCGCATCCCCTTCCTCGAGAGCGGCGGCATCTACGCCCAGGTGAACCTGCGCGGCGGAGCGGAGTATGGCGAGGGGTGGCACTTGGCCGGAACGAAGATGCAGAAGCAGAACGTGTTTGACGACTTCATAGCTGCCGCCGAGTGGCTCATAGCCAACGGCTACACCGGCAAGGACAAGATAGCCATCGTAGGCGGCTCAAACGGCGGACTGCTCGTAGGCGCGTGCATGACGCAAAGGCCCGACCTGTTCCGCGTAGCCATTCCGCAGGTGAGCGTGATGGACATGCTCCGCTACCACAAGTTCACCATCGGCTGGAACTGGGCAGGCGACTACGGCACCAGCGAAGACTCGAAAGAGATGTTCGAGTACCTCAAAGCCTACTCGCCACTGCACAACCTGAAGCCCGGCACACGCTATCCGGCAACGCTCGTAACCACCGCCGACCACGACGACCGCGTGGTGCCGGCCCACTCGTTCAAGTTCGCCGCCACGTTACAGGAGTGCAACGACGGCACCAACCCCACCCTGATACGCATCGACAGCAAAGCCGGACACGGCGCGGGAAAGCCCATGAGCAAGGTGCTTGAAGAGCAGGCTGACATCTACAGCTTCATAATGTACAACCTCGGAATGACATACGGCGGAAAGTAACAAAACCGCCCGTTTTCCAAAAGGTCGTCTTTCACACGATGAAATACGGCCTTTTGCATTGTAAAACATGACCTTTTGGAACGCAAAATACGGCATATTGGAAACCGTGCGATAAGATTTTTTATTTGTTTTTATTTTGAGTTGTCTGCAAGTTGCCTTACCTTTGCATAAAGCAAGCTGCACTCGGAAATTTGTGAACAAGCTCACACTCCACTCGTTTGCATTGCTTTTGCATAAAGCAAGCTGCACTCGGGAATTTGTGAACAAGCTCACATTCCACTCGTTTGCATTGCTTTTGCATAAAGGCAAGCCGCGCACAGAAGTGACGCAGGCCGCCAAACAGAAATCATGACATTATGCGATACATCATCAATCCGCCCGACAGGCTCGACGCCTCGGTAAGCCTGCCTGCATCGAAGAGTATAAGCAACCGCGCGCTTGTAATCAATGCGCTGGCCGGAAGCGGCATCATGCCCGACAACCTTTCCGACTGTGACGACACGCTTGTAATGCTCGACGCGCTGCGCCGCATGCCTGCCACCATAGACATCGGAGCCGCCGGCACGGCCATGCGCTTCCTTACGGCCTATCTCGCGGCCGTTCCCGGCGAGCATGTAATAACCGGCACCGAGCGGATGTGCCACCGTCCAATCCGCGCTTTGGTTGACGCGCTGCGCCGCCTTGGCGCCGACATAACGTATGAGGGCGAAGAGGGATTTCCCCCGTTGCGCATCAACGGACGCAAACTTGACGGCGGACGGCTTGAAATACCGGGCGGAATAAGCTCGCAGTACATATCGGCGCTGCTCATGCTCGGCCCTACGCTCGGAAGCGGACTTGAGCTTCAGCTTACCGGCGAGGTGGTATCGCGGCCGTACATCGACCTTACGCTGTGCATGATGAGGCTTTACGGGGCAGATGCCGACTGGACCGACGTTGACACGGTTACCGTCAGGCCGAAGCCTTACGGGCCGCGCCCGTTCTTCATAGAAAACGACTGGAGCGCGGCGTCTTACTGGTATGAGGCGCTTGTACTGGCGAAAGACGTCGAGTCGGAAGTGCGCCTTGACGGGCTTATGGACGGCTCGCGGCAGGGCGACTCGGCGGTGAAATACCTCTTCAGCATGCTCGGCGTGCGCACCGTTTTCAAGACACGCGAACGCGGAGTGCCCACCACGGTGACGCTGAAGCGCGTAGAACCTGTGCCGCCGAGGCTCGACTACGACTTTGTAAACCAGCCCGACATGGCGCAGACGTTCGTAGTATGCTGTGCACTGGCCGGCATTCCGTTCAGGTTCACGGGGCTTGAGTCGCTAAAAATCAAGGAAACCGACCGTATGGAGGCTCTCAAGACGGAGATGAGAAAACTGGGCTACGTGGTACGCGAGACGGCCGAGGGCGTGCTCAGTTGGGACGGGGAGCGCTGCCAGCAGGCCGGCGAAATAGTGATAGACACATACGACGACCACCGCATGGCAATGGCTTTCGCGCCTGCGGCGATGGTGTTTCCCGGCCTGAAAATCAACGACCCGCATGTTGTCAGCAAGTCGTACCCCCACTTCTGGGACGAGATGCGCCGTGCAGGTTTCACCATAACGGAGGAATACTGACATGGGCGCATGGGCTTGGTTGCTGTATCTCGTTGCGTTGGTGATAATCGCCGTGGTGCTGCAACGGCTTTTCTGCGGCCGTGGCGACAGTGGTGCTGATGCGGAAAAGCAGGCCGAACCAGCGTGCAAATCGTGCTCCGCAGAGCCGGGGCGGTGCTTGCAGGAGTGCGCCATGGAGGCCGCCGTGGGCGACATCGAATATTTTGAAGATGAAGAGCTTGACCGTTTCCGCGGCCGCAGTTCCGACAGCTATACCGACGACGAGGCCGCCGAGTTCGCCGAAGTGATGTACACGATGCGCCCGGAGGAAGTGAAAGACTGGCTGCGCAGCCTTCAGTTGCGCTGCGTAAGCCTGCCCGACCAGCTCAAGGACGAGGCTTATATGCTGGCCGAAGGCTGACATTGGTTGGACGTAACGCAATAAAACGGCTTTTTGCAAGTTATATAAAAGTGGCGTTGCGGCCATTGTTAAAACAAAATGCAAGTCATAAAGACAAGACATATCATCCCCTTTCTCGCACTGGCGGTGCTTGTTGCAGTAGTCGGGTGTTCTACACAGAAGAACACTCCGCAGAGCCGTTGGTGGCATTCATTTACCGCCCGGTATAATACCTATTATAATGGTACGGTGGCATACATCGACGGTTCGCTTGAAAAAGAAACCGGCAACAAGGACAACTTTACCGAGATGCTGCCCCTGTACACCGTGGGCAACCCTGAAAGCCGCACACTCGGCGAGGCCAACTTCGACCGTGCCATAGAGAAATGCCAGAAGGCCATCAAGCTGCACAGCATCAAGCGACGTCCCAAATGGACGAAAAGCAGGAAGAAAACGGAGAAAGACCTCGAGTGGCTTAACCGCAAAGAGTACAACCCTTTCTTGTGGAAAGCGTGGCTGCTGATGGGGCGCGCCCAGTTCATGAAAGGTTCGTTTGACGAAGCCGCGTCGACCTTCGCTTACATGAGCCGCCTTTACGCCACCCAGCCGGCCATCTACGGCAGGGCGAGAGCATGGCTGGCGAAGTGCTACATCGAGCAAGACTGGATTTATGACGCCGAGGACGTCATGACGAAAATGCGCCGAGACTCAATCCACTGGCGGGCACGCAAGGAGTGGGACTACACCTACGCCGACTATTACATACACACCGGGCAGTATGCCGAGGCCATTCCCTACCTGCGCAAGGTAATCAAGCACGAGATGCGCCGCAAGCAGAAAGCTCGCGAGTGGTACTTGATGGGGCAGCTCGAAGCCGCACTCGGCCATGAGGAAAAAGCCTACAAAGCCTACAAAAGGGTGCTGAGGCTAAGCCCTCCGTATGAACTTGCCTTCAACGCACGCATCGCAATGACCGAAGTCATGGCAGGACGCAAGTCGGGAAAGATGATAAAGAAGCTGAAGCGCATGGCCCGGTCGGAAAACAACAAGGACTACCTGGACCAGGTTTATTACGCCATCGGAAACATATATCTTAACCAGAAAGATACCCTGAACGCCATTTCGGCTTACGAGCAGGGCAACATCAAGTCTACGCGCAACGGCATAGAAAAGGGCGTGCTGCTGCTGAAGCTCGGCGACCTGTACTGGGAACGCGAGGACTATGACGACGCCCGGCGTTGTTATGGAGAAGCAATCGGCCTGCTTGACAAGGAGCGTGAGGATTACGAACAGCTGTCAGACCGCTCCAAAGTGCTTGACGAGCTTGTGCCATACACCGACGCCGTACACCTGCAAGACTCACTGCAAGCCCTTGCCAAGATGCCGGAAGCCGAGCGGAACGCTGCCATCGACCGCGTAATAGAAGCGCTGAAGGAGAAGGAAAAGGCCGAACGCGACGCCCAGGCGGAAGCCGAGGCGCAGCAGTATCTTGCCCAGCAGGGCGGCGCCGGCAACAATGCGGCGCAGAACGGGACGCAAACAGGCATGACGGACAGCAAGGGAACGTGGTATTTCTACAACCCCATGGCCGTAAGCCAGGGAAAAGCCACGTTCCAGAAGCTTTGGGGACGGCGCGAGAACGTTGACGACTGGCAGCGCGTAAACAAGACTGTCGTGGCGCAGACTCCGGCTTTCGAGGAGCTTACCGACGAACAACGCGACTCCATTGCGGCCGTAGAAGCCATGCAGGATTCCATCGAAAACGCCATGGACAGCGCCCACAACGACCCACACAAGCGCGAATACTACCTGAAACAGATACCTTTCACACCCGAACAAGTGGCTGAAAGCAATAAAATCATAGAAGACGGACTGTTCCATTCAGGCGTTATCTTCAAGGACAAGCTCGACAATCTCACGTTGAGCGAGAAGAACCTGCGCCGCCTTTCCGACAATTATAAGGACTACGAGAACATGGACGAGGCTTATTACCACCTCTTCCTGCTGTACTCGCGGCGGCATGAGAAGAGTCAGGCCGACACATACCTTGCCCTGCTCAAGCGCGATTTCCCGGAAAGCGAGTGGACGGCGTTGCTGGCAGACCCGAATTATGAGGTCAACGCACGTTTCGGAGTACACATTGAAGACTCGCTTTACGCCGCAACGTACAACGCTTTCAAGGCCGACAGGTTTGACGAGGTGGCGGCCAACACGTCGTTGTCGGCGTCGCGTTTCCCACTCGGAGCCAACCGTGACAAGTTCATATTCATCGGCGGACTGAGCAAGCTCAACAGCGGCGACAGTGAGGGATGCCTTGCCGACATGCAGGAACTCATCAGCAAATATCCCGAAAGCGACGTGGGCGAAATGGCCGGAATGATTATCAACGGTGTAAAAGCCGGACGCCCGCTGTATGGCGGAAAGTTCGACATAAGCGATGTGTGGGAACGCCGCACGATGGTGCTCAACGACAGCGACTCCATCGCGGCTCGCACGTTCGTTGCCGAACGCAACACGCCATTCTCATTCCTTCTCGTGTACCAGCCCGACTCCGTTGACGGCAACAAGCTGCTTTTCGAGCTTGCAAGGTTCAACTTCACCAACTTCATAGTAAGGAAATTCGACATCGCATTGGACGAGCAGGGCGGCCTGCACCGCATGATAATAAACGGCTTTATGAGCTATGACGAGGCGCTTCAGTACGCCCGCCAGCTTTACGGCAGCGCAAACATTGCCCGGCTGACGAAAAAGGCGCGTGCAATCATAATCAGCGACACTAACCTGGAACTGCTCGGCACGCAATACAGTTACAATGATTACGACAAGTTCTACGAGCAACACTTCGTTCCATTGAAGGTAAGCACGGTGCGCCTGCTCACCGAGCCGGCTACCATAGAGTATGAGCCGGGCGACGAGATTGGCTCTGACGGTGGCGACGGACTATATAACGGAGGCGTAATCGAGGGCGGACTGTTCATTGAAGACGAACCGGCAGCACCGCAGCAGAACACCGGTACCACATTAATAATGGACGAAGAGGAGAACAACCAGCCGACGGACAACACCGGGGCAGGCACCATAGTGATACCTGAAACCGACGAGCCAGCAACGCCGCAGGTTGACGGCGGCACAACCATCATACCCGACACGCCGCAAGAACAGGCAGAGCCTGCCGGTCAACAGCCTGCCGCAGGTACGATAATCATACCCGACACGCAGGACAACGCTCCGCTGGAAGAACCGCAAGGCACCGGCAACACCTTCACAATAGAGGACGAGCCGGAAGTGCAGCAGCCTGCGACGGAAGTGCCTGAAACACAGGGCGGTATGGTAATCCCTATAGAACCGGAAACCGCTCCGCAAACAACGCCCGTGCAAAAGACGGCAAACGAGCCTGCAAAAGACGGCAAAACGCAGGCCGAAAAGCCGTCAATTGAAAGCCAAAAGACGGCCTCTGGCAATACGGAAACTGACGACGTGCCGGACGACGGACTTATAATCGAGTTCAACGACGGCTTCGGCGGCAATGAAGACGCAGGCAACAACACTCAGAAAGAGGACAACCGCCAAGACGGTTTCGACCTTGAAGACGAGTATTATGAACTTGACGGGTTTTAATATAGTTACGAGGAACAAGCAGACGAGTTACGAGGGACAAGCAGACGAGTTACAAGGGACAAACAGACAAGGCTAATCCACTTGTCAACTTGTATCTCGTCACTTGCCGACTAAATAAACGACAATGAGCAACGGATTACTTCTATGGGCCGACGACGAGATGGAACTGCTCCGTGCCCACATACTTTTCCTTGAGAAAAAAGGCTATGACGTGGTGACTGTGACCAACGGCACCGACGCCGTTGACATGTGCCGGCAGCGCACGTTCGACCTTGTGCTGCTCGACGAGATGATGCCCGGTCTGAGCGGTCTTGAGACATTGCAGCAAATCAAGGAAATATCGCCGGCCACGCCGGTCGTCATGGTGACGAAGAGCGAGGAAGAGAACATCATGGACCAGGCAATAGGCTCTAAGATAGCCGACTACCTTATCAAGCCCGTAAATCCCAACCAGATACTCCTTTCGCTGAAAAAGAACATCCATCGGAAGGAAATCGTCACCGAGGTTACACAGAGCGGATACCGCCAGAGCTTCCAGGACATAGCCATGCAGATAGACGCCTGCAAGACCATCGACGACTGGAAGGAAGTGTACCGCCGCCTCGTTCACTGGGAACTGGAGCTTAGTTCTGCCGACAGCAGCATGGCCGAAATGCTCAAGATGCAGAAAGAAGAGGCCGACAACGGCTTCGCCAAATACATCAAGGCTCATTACATGGACTGGATGGACGACATAAGCACTGCACATTCGGCGGCGCCAGGAGCGGCAAGCGGCCTGCGCGCGGCTCACGGCGGCAGGTCGGCCGCCGGGCAAGAGGCGGAGAAACGCCCCATGATGAGCGTCGATGTGTTCAAGAGCAAGGTGTTTCCGCTGCTCGACGAGGGCGAAAAGGTGTTCCTCATCGTAATAGACAACTTCCGTCTCGACCAGTGGCGCGTGCTGGCAGAGGAAATCGGCGACATGTTCGACATTGACGAACAGACATACGTCAGCATACTTCCCACGGCCACGCAATACGCCCGCAACGCCATCTTCAGCGGCCTGATGCCGGTCGAAATAGCGTCGATGTTCCCCGAACTGTGGGTTGACGAGGACGAAGAAGAGGGCAAGAACCTCAATGAAGGGCCGCTAATCAGGACGCAGCTTGAGCGTTTCCGCCGCCGGGACACATTCTCTTACCACAAAATCAACGACTCCGCAGGGGCTGAAAAGTTCTTGCAGAAGTTCAACTCGCTGTCGAACAACGACCTTAACGTGCTCGTAATCAACTTCATTGACATGCTGAGCCATGCCAGAACGGAGTCGAAGATGGTGCGCGAGCTGGCCGGTGACGAGGCAGCCTACCGCAGCATAACGCTCAGCTGGTTCCGCCATTCGGTGCTGTCTGAGCTTTTCCGCCTGCTCGCACAAGGCGGATATACGGTGCTTCTGACGACCGACCACGGCAGCATACGCGCCTCGAAGCCCGTCAAGATAATAGGCGACCGCAACACGAACACCAACCTGCGCTACAAGCTCGGCAAGAACCTGAACTATAACCCGAAAGAAGTGTTTGCCATAAAGGAGCCGCGCCGCGCCATGCTTCCGGCTCCGAACATCAGCACTTCATACGTGTTTGCCACGGGCGACGCTTTCTTCGCATATCCCAACAACTACAACTATTACGTTTCTTACTACAAGGACACCTTCCAGCACGGCGGCATTTCGATGGAGGAAATGCTCGTTCCGCTCGTCACGATGAGGGCGAGGAAAAGGTGAGTTTAAGCAGACAAGCAAACAAGTGACGAGCAGACAAGGAGCAAGTCAAACCATCTTGTCAACTCGTATCTTGTTACTCGTGAACTAAAAATATTAAATATGGAAATAAAAATCAGCAATCTTGACAACATCAACGAGGCCGCGCGCCAGTTTGTCGACGGCATGGGCGAGGCCCGCGTGTTTGCCTTTTACGGCAAAATGGGCGCAGGCAAGACCACGTTCATCAAGGCCGTGTGCGAGCAGTTGGGCGTTGACGACGTTATAACGTCGCCCACTTTCGCCATCGTCAACGAGTACACGTCAGCCACGTCGGGCGATGTAATCTACCACTTCGACTTCTACCGCATCAAGAAACTTGACGAAGTGTACGATATGGGTTACGAGGAATACTTTTACGGGGGCGGCATCTGCTTCATAGAGTGGCCCGAACTGATAGAAAACCTGCTGCCCGAAGACGCCGTGAAAGTTACTATCGAAGAAGCGGCCGACGGCACACGCACCGTCAGATTCTGACAACAGACGGGGTATTAGCCGGCAACTTGACAAGCTGCAAGCAGACAAGTAAGTTCGCGTTGCTTATAAATAGCCGTGCAGCCCACACCATTATAAACGGAGAAATGCCGTCTTTTGATTTGCAAAAGACGGCGGACTGCAACGCAAAAGGGCGTCTTTCTTCATGTGAAAGACGCCCTTTTACAAAACATCGGCTGCCAACATGTTGCAAATGTGGCAAAGAAGCATCACAAGCCCACAATGCTTTCACCTTCATCACTGCGTTTAGAAAGGTTTTCCATGACGCATTTGCGGCTCGTATTGGCGTAGCAGTAAACGCACAGGTGGCCGCAAGTGTTGTACATCCCGATATCCTTCGCCACCATGCAGCCGCACAGTTTGCGCTGCCCCTTGTCCTTCATCGCCTCCGGGCCAAGCCCCTGCGACGCGTCGGCAACGTCGAGCCAGTTGCCCTTGTCGGGCAAACGGCCGTGGTTCAGGTAAAACACCAAATCCTTGTCGGCGGCAAACACGCGCTTCATCAGTTCGCCGTCGATGCAGCGGTTATGCTCCACGCCATACCCCGAGAGGTCTGCCGCCTCGGCACACGTGGCCAAGGTGACATTCCATCCGTCGCGCTCACGCCAACAGTCGCGCAACTGCGCCAGCCCCTCTACGAACCGGTTTACCTGCACATAGTCAGGTTCGGCGCAGGCGATATTGTCTTTCGTGAACAGGCTTGTCTCCCTAATCAAATTGTTCTGCACCTTTTTATAAGCGTTCACATCGACAAAGCTGAACACAAGTTTCTCCGTGCAGCCCTTCAGTTGCTCCCCGATGCGCCGCACGCGGTCGAGCATCACCCCGGGCGGAGTGACGTTTGTGAACATCACGGGGTCAAAACGCCACACCACGCGCTCCTTACCAATCATCCCGGCGAACCGCCTGAACGTGCCGATGCGCCGCTCAAGGGGCGGCACATTCGGCTCGAACCCTTCGCGCTCGTAGTCGTTAAGCGTGAACTGGAAGTAATAATGCAGTCCTCGCTCATCAAGTTCCTTCAAGTATGGGATAATCGGTTCCGGGTTCTTCGTCCAGAACACCACAGCCTTCACGTTCTTGAACGACACGTACATCTTCTGCCTGTTGAACGGGTTATACCACGCCACATACCCACGCCGCAGCCGCCCGACAAACCACCGGGCGTAAAACGCCGGTATGTCCGTTGACCTGCTGGCCGATATTATGACCGGAGCCTGCGCCTCGACACGCTCGCCCGAGTCGGTGGTTATTGTTATTTTTCCTGCCATCCGATGCCGCATTGTCCTGCCACCCATGTTCTCTTCCTTCATTTTCTACATGAACATGAGCCGTACAAAGTTAATACAACCACTTAAAACAATGAAATAAATCACGTATTTATATATAAAAAAACACATCGATTCTGATAAAGAAGCGCCTTGAAAAGTACCGCCTTCGGGCACAATGTACGATAATCGTACAGGCATTCTAACCATACAGCCTCCACAAAAAGTTTTCTTTAACGCGGTGCGTTTGACGCTCCGGGAAGGCTGGTGGCGGACACAGTACGGAGGCCGTACCGAAAAAAGGGCGTTATTAAGCGTCTAACGCAAGTATCTGATATACTGACCGTTGCGACAGACGACGGTAAAAAAAGGGATGACATGCCGCAGTCTGTGATGCAATAGACCGTGTTTTGCAGTGCAAAAGGTGGCCTTTTACAGTGCGGAAGGCCATGTTTTGAGGATGAAAAGTCGGCTTTCAAGGGTGGAGTTTACGGCTGTTCACGCGCGAATGTGCTGCTTTTTACAATACAGAAAAGGCGTTCGCAGGTTGCGGAAAGCCGGAAGCCGTGCTGCCGGATGCTGTTTTGCGCAAAGCGTTTGTAATGATTTCTTACTGCCGCACTGTTGACTTCGTCTGCCAAGTTTTCTCTTTTGCATCTATCGCGACAGCGAAAAAAACGGCGGAAAAATTTGGTTATGTGAGGATTTAGACCCACCTTTGCGCCCGATTTGAGTTAAAGGCGAAAAGGCAAAAAGTGAAAAGGTAAAAAAGTAAAAAGGTAAAAAAGTGAAAGAATGAAAGTGGAAAAAGTGAAAACCAAGGAATGAGCTTGCCGGAATGCGCAGCTTTTTCACCTTCTCACCTTTTCACCTTCTCACTTTTAAAAGTAGTAGTTATGAAAGAGTTGGACTTGACAAGGGGCAGCGTCACCAAAGTTTTGATGCAGTTTGCGCTGCCTTTCCTCATCGCGAATGTGCTGCAGGCGCTCTACGGCGGCGCCGACCTGTTCGTTGTGGGGCGTTATGACGACGCGGCGAGCGTGGCCGGGGTAGCAATAGGCAGCCAGGTGATGCAGACCATTACGGGCATCATCCTCGGTCTTACCACCGGCACAACCATCATCATTGCGATGGCTACGGGAGCCAAAGACGGCAACCGCGCCGCCTCGGCCATAGGCACGTCGGTGTGGCTTTTCGCGCTTACGGGGCTGACGCTCACGGCCGTCATGGTGCTGGCTCACGAACAGATAGCCGTAATGATGCACACACCGGCGGAGGCGATGGCCGACACGCGCCATTACATACTAATCTGTTCGATAGGCATCCCGTTCATCATGGGCTACAATGTGGTGTGCGGCATACTGCGCGGACTGGGCGATTCGCGCTCTCCGCTGTACTTCGTCGGCATAGCGTGCGTCATCAACATCGCGGCCGACTTCGTCCTCGTGGGCGGTTTCGGCATGCGTGCCGCCGGCGCGGCCATAGCCACCGTGATGTCACAAGGCATCAGCTTCATGGCCGCCCTGTGGCTTCTCTACCGCCGCGGGTTCCACTTCGACTTCGGGCGCAGGCACATCCGCCCCAACGGCGAACTGTCAAAACGCATCCTGACGCTGGGCGCTCCAATCGCGTTGCAGGACGCGCTGGTCAACATCTCGTTCCTGCTCATCACGGTAATAGTCAACCAGATGGGCGTAATAGCGTCGGCAGCACTCGGTGTTGTGGAGAAAATCATCGTTTTCGCCATGCTGCCGCCAACGGCCATCGCTGCAGCCGTGGCTACCATGACGGCGCAAAACTACGGCGCAGGACTTGTCTTACGAATGCGCCAATGCCTGCGTTCGGGCATCGGGATGGCCCTTGTATTCGGCCTGGCTGTATGCATCTACTCGCAATTCCTGCCAGGGACGCTGACAACAATATTCACCAACGACCCGGCTGTTGTCAGCATGGCAGCCGGCTACCTGCGCGGATACAGCATCGATTGCATCATGGTGAGCTTCGTGTTCTGCATCAACTCGTATTTCAGCGGACAGGGCAACTCGTGGTTCCCGATGGTGCACAGTATGATAGCCACGTTCCTCTTCCGCATCCCACTGTCATATATCTTCGGCCTGCTGCACCCCCACGACCTCGTGCTTATGGGCTATGCTCCGCCACTTTCGACGATGGTGTCGCTGCTGATTTGCTTCTGGTACCTGCGCGTAAACCGCCGCAAACTGGAACGGATGTACCCGATAAAAGGGTGAAAAAACAGGAAGGAGGGTAGGTGAAAAAAGTAAATAAGGTGAAAAATTTGGGTAATAAATAAAAAAGGAGTACCTTTGCACCGATTTTTACACGTCACCTGAACGCCATGGGAAAAAGAATGAGAAAACTTAAGAACGTAAGGCTTCACCGCGAAGGCACGGACACGCTGTTCTACGGACTGCTTGTGCTCGTGGCCGTGGCGATGGTGCTGTGGATATACGTTGACTGCAAGGCGTTCTTCTGGTCGTTCATCATTGTTTTCGGCACGGTGTACGGTGTCGTTGTCAACTTTTTCCGCTGCCCGAAGCGCTACTTCGACGGCGACACGGAAAAGACTGTGGTAGCCCCTGCCGACGGCAAGGTGGTGGTCATAGAGGAAGTTGACGAAGACGAATATTTCCATGACAGGCGGCTGATGGTGAGCATCTTCATGAGCCTTTTCAACGTACACGCCAACTGGTTTCCCGTTGACGGCAAGGTGAAATTCGTCAATCACTTCAACGGCAACTACCACAAGGCGTGGCTGCCGAAGGCGAGCGAGGAGAACGAACATGCCGACATCATGCTCGAAACACCCGAAGGCACGGAGATTTTGTGCCGTCAGATAGCAGGAGCGGTGGCACGCCGCATCGTGACTTACGCCAAGGCTGAGGAAGACTGCTACATTGACGAGCACCTGGGCTTCATCAAGTTCGGTTCGCGTGTTGACATATACCTGCCCATAGGCACTGAAATATGCGTGAAAATGGGGCAGGCCACAACGGGCGACAAGACGGTGATTGCGAAACTGAAGTAAGGTTTTGAGGTTTTACGGTTATGAGGTTATAAGGCCTTTACGATTGTAAAGTTTGTTTTCAAAATATAACCACAACCATGACAAGGCCAATAACAAATACAGAATATCCGACAAAAACCGAACAACCGTATAACCACACAACCGCATAACCCCATATATGATAAAAAAACACATCCCAAACACCCTTACTTGCTGCAACCTGATATCGGGTTGCGTGGCTACGGCTTTCGCCTTCGGAGGCCAGCTAAGCACGGCCATGCTGTTCGTTGTCATCGGCGCGGTGTTCGATTTCTTCGACGGCATGAGTGCACGCCTGCTGGGTGTGTCGTCGCCAATCGGCAAAGAGCTTGACTCGCTTGCCGACGACGTTACTTTCGGAGTGGCTCCAGCAACGATGGTGTTCTCCGTGCTGTCGGTACTCGACTATCCGCCGTTCCTCGAACCGCTGCGCCCCGTACTGCCGTTTGCGGCGTACATAATGGCGGCGTTCTCGGCGTTGAGACTTGCCAAGTTCAACCTTGACGAACGGCAGACAATGGGCTTCATCGGCCTGCCTACACCTGCCAACGCTCTGTTCTGGGGTTCGCTGCTGTTAGGAGCAGGCCCACTGCTGGAGTCGTCACCGTACATGGTCTTTGCCGTACTGGCGCTTGTGTTGCTGTCAAGCTACACCATGGTGGCCGAAATTCCCATGTTCGCACTCAAATTCAAGCACTGGGGATGGCGCGGCAACGAAGTGCGCTACACGTTCATAATCACCTGCATACCGCTGCTGCTGATATTCAGGACGTCGGCATTCGCCGTAATCATAGTGTGGTACGTGCTGCTGTCAGTATATTCCAACAAGAAAAAACGATAGACAAATGTTTGCCTTCCTGATAAATTTCATACTGCTGATTATCTTCGTAGCGTTCATCATAGTGTGCGTCACGGCGTTCCGTATATACCGTTCGCTGCACAACATAAAGCGCAAGTTCACCTCCGCTTCGGGCAGGGGAAATGCCGGCAGGCAACGAACCGGCGGCAGTACAAGCGACGACGAGGTGATAATAGACCGCCGCACACCCGACGAGGCGAACCGAAAAATCTTCTCGAAGAACGAAGGCGAATATGTAGACTTCGAGGAAGAGAAGTGAAAATCATAACAGCAAAATACTTAACCTAACCTTACAAGACAAATGAAAAAAATCCTGACGATTGCCTGCGCGGCACTGCTCGCCATCGGAGCAAACGCCGGTGGAGGCAAGACAAAGTATGCAAACCTGTACAAGAACCTGCCATTTGAGATGGAACAGGTTACTGCCCCGACTTTCCCCGACAACAAAGTGAACCTCAAGGAGTTCGGAGCGAAAGGCGACGGCTCGTCGCTTTGCACCGACGCTTTCGCCAAGGCGATAGACGCTTTGGACAAGATGGGCGGCGGACGGCTCATCGTTCCGCAGGGCGTTTGGTACACCGGGCCTATCGTTTTGAAAAGCAACATCAACCTTCACTTGCAGAAGGGCGCCATCATACTGTTTTCGCCCGACCCTGCCCTGTATTCAATCATTGACACATCGTTCGAGGGATTGAACACAAGACGCTGCCAGTCGCCCATCTCCGGAACAAATCTTGAGAACGTGGCGATAACCGGCCAAGGCGTTATCGACGGCAACGGAGAATACTGGAGGCCGGTAAAGCGCGACAAGGTGACGGCTAAGCAATGGAAAGAGTTTACCTCGCGTGGCGGCGTTGTGCAGGACGACAAAATATGGTATCCCTCCGAAGGCGCGCTGAAAGGTTCAACAATGGCCGACATGAACGTGCCCACCGGCGTAAGCAACGAGGCCGAGTGGAACGAAATCAAGCAATACCTGCGCCCCGTGATGGTTAGCCTCGTGGGCTGCAAAAACGTGTGGCTGAAGGGCGTCATCTTCCAGAACTCACCTGCATGGAACATCCATCCGCTGATGTGCGAGAACATATTGGTTGAAGATGTACAGGTAAGGAACCCGGCGTTCGCACAGAACGGCGACGGCATCGACCTCGAATCGTGCAGGAACGCGCTTATTGTCAATTCTTCATTCGACGTCGGCGATGACGGCATTTGCATAAAAAGCGGCAAGGACGAAGACGGCCGCAAGCGCGGCATTCCGTGTGAGAACGTAATCGTGAACGGGTGCACCGTGTTCAAGGGCCACGGCGGTTTCGTAGTGGGAAGCGAGATGAGCGGCGGCGTGAAGAACATATATGTAAGCGACTGCCAGTTCCTCGGTACTGACGTTGGCCTGCGTTTCAAGAGCACGAGGGGACGCGGCGGCGTGGTGGAAGGCATCCACATAAGCGACATCTCGATGTTCGACATACAGACTGACGCCATCACATTCGACCTGTATTACGGCGGAAAGTCGGCCGTTGAATCGCTCGAAGACGGCGACGAAAAGAAGGAAAGCGCACCCAAGTTCAAAGCTGACGAAACAACACCGTGCTTCCGCGACATATTCATCAACCACGTTATATGCCGCCGTGCACGCCGTGCGGCCTTCTTCAACGGACTGCCCGAAATGCCTGTAAAGAACGTCCAGATAACCGACCTTGAAGTAAACAACGCAAAGGAGGGCATCGTGGTGAACAACACTGACGGAGTGAAGCTCACCAACGTCAGCATAAGCGCCGAAGGACACACGTTCAACGCAACGAACTCTACTAACGCTACGGTGAACGGAAAGACATACAAGAAGATTGACTCGAGGGGCATCACCATCGACCTTTGACGCAGCACAAGACGCAAAAAAACATACTCCGCGCGCCGGCTCATGCACCATGCAGGGCCGGCGCGCAGACGTTTTACCGCCAACAAGCGGCCGCAAATATTCCGCCCGGCAGCCGCCTTCATAACGCATTGACAACCAACACGTTGCAAAAGACCGTCTTTTACAATGCAAAACGTGGCCTTTTGGCTTGCAAAAGACGGCCTTTTGCAAGCCAAAACATGGCCGTTTGAAATCTAAAAGGCTGCAAACGGGACAGCCGCCACATATTTCCCGGACGGCACCGGCCTGCCTGCCGCTCATTGAACGATTGCCTACCGGCAGCGTTTAGCCGATACACCGCATTGCTTCTTTACGCCATACAGACGCCCACAAATCAACATCCGAGAATAAAAACTGCATTTTTATTCTTTAGTCTCATTCTTTTTTCGTACCTTTGCAGCCGCAAAAAACAACCGAACCACAGAAATACATGACAACAGCTGCTGCATATAACACGAACATGACGCTGCGACGGACATCCTGCCGGACGCACGCCTGCCTTGTAGTGCATGTGCACTGGTTCAGCGGTTTCATCTAAGCAGCCAATCCACACCACATTTTTCCCGCACTGCCGGGTGCATTTCCGGCAGGCATTGTCACGCTCCGTAAACGGTGTGTGAGGGGCGTTTGCGCGCCTTCACCGCATCATCAACGGGGCATGAAGCATGATTTTGTATAACAAAAAACAAGAAACAGCCATGTTCAAAGTACTGATATTGCTGGCTGGCGGCATAGCCTTGGGCTACGTCTTGCGCCATGCCAGCCTCGTAAAGAAGACCGAAAAAAGTGTATCCGTCACCGTCTTGCTGATGCTTTTCGTGTTCGGCATAACCATAGGAGGCAACAGCGGACTTGTAAACAACCTCGGGAAATACGGCGCGCAGGCGGCCATCCTCGCCGTGGCAGGCGTTGCCGGAAGCATTGCCATGTCGTACATCGCCTACCGGATGATGTCAAAGAAAAAGAAAGGAGGTGGCGAATGAAAGACTGCCTCACCGTCCTTGTGGCGTTCAGCCTCGGCATAACACTCGGATTGAGCGGACTCCTGCCCGAAGGACTGCTGCCCCACGACGCTCCGATATACATCCTTTACGCCCTCGTGTTGCAGGTCGGCATAAGCATAGGGTCTAACGACCGGCTGAAGGAAATGCTGCGCAGCCTGTCGCCAAAGATGTTCGTCCTGCCGCTGTCTACCATCGCCGGAACGCTGCTTTTCTCGCTCGCGGCCAGCCTGCTCATCACCCGTTGGGGAGCGGCCGACTGTCTCGCGGTGGGCAGCGGCTTCGCCTACTACTCGCTGTCGTCAGTGCTCATAACCGAACTGAAAGGCGCGTCGGCAGGCGTACAGATTGCCACCGAGCTTGGCACACTGGCCCTGCTGGCCAACATTGTGCGCGAAATAATCTCGCTGCTTGGCGCTCCTGTATTCGCAAAAGTATTCGGAAAGTTCGCCCCCATATCGGCAGCCGGCATCAATTCTATGGACGTCATGCTGCCGTCAATCAGCCGTTATTCGGGCAAGGAGATGGTACCGGCGGCCATACTCCACGGCATAATACTCGAAATGTCTGTCCCGCTGCTCGTCAGCCTGTTCTGCGGAATGTAAGCTCTTTCATGCTTTTGCGTGGCAAAAGCATGAAAAATCAAGAACTAAGAGTTAAGAATTAAGAAAACTACCTGTGCCAATTGGCAAAGCATGTTTTCTTAATTCTTAACTCTTAATCCTTAATTTATTCAGTTGTGTACCAGCGTTCCTATGTCCTCACCGTCCATAACGCGCTTCAGGTTGCCCACAACGTCCATGTTGAACACATAAATCGGCAGGTTGTTTTCCTTGCACATGGTAGTCGCCGTGAGGTCCATCACCTTCAGTCCGCGCGTGTAAATCTCGTCGTAAGTTATGTCGCTGAACTTCGTTGCCTTAGGGTCTTTCTCCGGGTCGGCGGTATATATGCCGTCAACACGCGTGCCCTTAAGCATCACGTCAGCCTCAATCTCGATGCCGCGCAGCGAGCTTCCCGTGTCGGTTGTGAAGTAAGGCGAGCCTGTTCCGGCGCTGAATATGCACACATATCCGGCCTCCATCGCCTCGATGGCCTTCCACTTGCTGTAAAACTCGCCGATAGGCTCCATGCGTATTGCCGTGAGCACCTTGTTCTTAACGCCCTGTGCGTCGAGCGCGGAACTAAGGGCCAGCGAGTTGATTACCGTGGCGCACATGCCCATCTGGTCGCCTTTCACGCGATCGAAGCCTTTTCCTGCGCCGCTAAGGCCGCGGAATATGTTGCCGCCGCCGATTACAATACCAATCTGCACGCCCATTTCATGCACTTCTTTTATCTGGCGTGCATAGTCGTTAAGCCTCTCCGTGTCAATGCCGGAGTGCTGGTTGCCCATCAGGCTCTCGCCGCTGAGCTTCAATAAGATACGTTTGTACTTTGCCATAACAAGTGTATTTGACACCCACCCCAACCCTCCCGAAGGGGGGAGCTTAGATACTGCTGTTGGAATGGGATTAGGTTATTGCGTTTCGTGTTATTATTATATGTATTAATTGTGGCTAACCAAGCCCCCTCCCTTCGGGAGGGCTGGGGTGGGTAATACACATTCCACTTCCTTGAACAGATAACCGCTCTCGCTTCCATCCGCCCGACGCAGCACGAAACGGCCGTCAGGCTCCACTCGTTCGATAGCGGCCATGAACTCTCCTGCGGCATCGCGGTAGGCGTGGAAGCCCTCGCGGCGGTAAAGCGCGGCGGCGTAACCGGCGTGTATATCGTCGTAACGTCCTGCGTCAACCATGCCGAGATACGACTTGAAGGCGTCGATGAACAGACCGAGAAGCTCGTCGCGGCTAACCTCGCGCCCTAAAATGCTCGCCAGCGAGACAGGATTTGGCGCACTGCTTGTAAACTCCTGCTGGTTCACATTTATGCCTATGCCGAGTATGCAGCCGCTCACAAGCCCTTTGGCTACGGTGCATTCTGACAGCGTTCCGCTGATTTTCATGTCACGCCAATACACGTCGTTCGGCCATTTCACGGTAAAACCGTCGGCGTAATGCCTGAGAGCGTCGCGCACGGCCAGTGCTCCGGCCTCAAGCATGACGAACTGTCGGCGCGCTGCCAGCCCCTTCGGGCCAACCTTTACGCTGAAAAGCAGGTTTTGCCCCGGCGCGCTTTCCCACGTGTTACGTCCCTGCCCTCGCCCCGCCGTCTGATAATCGGCCACGGCAACAGTCATCAGCCGCCCCTCCTCTCCGCGGTATTCGCGCAGGAAACGGTTGGTGGAGTCGGTCTCGGCAAGCCTCAACGTGAAAATATCTTCCATAGTTTCAGTATTGCATCGGTGTAAAAGCGTCCTCTATATGGTTTATGGTGAAGTCGGCATCAGTCGTCCCCGTAACGGCCACAATGTCGAAACGCAGCGGAAACTCGATGCGGTACATGGCGGCAAACTTCGTCGCCGCTATGGCCAAGTTACGCATCTTGCGCGCGTCAACGGCCAGTTCGGGCGGCATGAAGCTGCCGCTGCGGCGCGTCTTCACCTCGACAACGACAAGCTGGTCGGCGTCAACGGCAACGATGTCTATGTCGCGGTGCCCGTCGCGCCAGTCCTTCCAAAGTATGCGGTAGCCCTTGCGCTCCAGGTATTCGGCGGCCTTCCGCTCGCCCCACCGCCCCGTGTCGTTGTGTTCGGCCATTGCTTTTTTATTTTAGAAGTTATAGAAGTAAAAGAAGTTATCGCACGCTTCGCGAGCTAAGAAGTTAAAGGCCGAATGCCTTGCAGGATGCCATACAATGTCAGCCACACATGGTAATGGCTTTAACTTCTGTAACTTCTCTTAATTCTCTAAATTCTTTTCAATGGCAAAAATACAATATTTCCGCAACATACGGCCACAGTTTGCGGCTAAAATGGTTACTTTTGCAGCAAAAACACATATATGGAAAACTTACAGGAAGACAACCAGCGGAAAACCGACGAGCAGATGATGCGCAAGGCTTTGGCCGAAGCCGAGGCGGCGCGCGAGGCCGGCGAAGTGCCAATCGGTGCGGTGATAACGTGCAACGGCAGGATTATAGCGCGCGCCCATAACCTTACCGAGACGCTTAACGACGTAACGGCGCACGCCGAGATGCAGGCCATCACGGCGGCGGCGAACGCCCTCGGCGGCAAATACCTTGCCGACTGCACGCTCTACGTGACAGTAGAGCCGTGCGTGATGTGCGCCGGAGCCATCGGCTGGGCGCAGCTGCGGCGCATTGTCTACGGTGCGCCGGACGAGAAACGGGGCTTCACACGCTTCGCACCCGACGCCCTCCACCCCAAGGCAACGGTAACGCCGGGCGTGCTCGAAGAGGACTGCCGCCGCCTGGTGCAGGATTTTTTCAAAGCAAAACGCTGACTTTTGCTTACAACATCCGCCAACATTCATGTCTCATATTTTACATTGTAAGCAAACAGACAGCGTCTGCTTACAATCCAAAACGCCACCTTTTGCATTGCAAAAGGTGGCGTTTTAGCGGCTAAAAGGCCGCCTTTCGCAAGGCGAAAGACAACCTTTTATTTTACTTTTAGCATAAAGCAGATAAAAAATCAACCATCAATGTTGCTGTCATAAAATATTTTGCGTATATTTGCTGACGGAAAGGGGCATCCCTATCCACTACATTTTTGAAAAAAGAAGAAGCGTTATGCTTATCTTGTGAGTCGAGAACCTAGGAAATTCAAGACATATACACGAAGACAGCATAGTGGTTTCTCACGCTTATGCGTGGGCTGCTATTATCTACATTCGTGTATATGGGTTTTCCTAGGACCTTCGACTTAGAACGTGGGCATTGCAGCCTCACGCTTCAAAACGAAAAACAATGTCCTTCATTGTGGCTGGGAACGGACACAAAAACACAAAACCATGAAATACAACCAGACAAGAGTGAACGGCCAGCCGATGCCGTTGCTGATGGGATGTACGCAGCCTACAACCATCAAAACAGTAGAAAACGAGCCAGCCATCATGTATGACGAAATTGGACAAACCGTCGTTTTAGACTTTAGATTATTAGGAACACGGTCACTTAAAGTCTCAACCACAAGAAAAAGGAACCCAAGTAATCCCAAAGGTATTATCGGAGTAAGGGATGAGAAAAACGAAATTGATGACAGAAAGAATGTATAAATGATTCTAATCTTCACCAACAAGGAAGATGCTCACCCTACTCCCGTCATCCAAATACTCAACGGAAGAAATGTGCCTGTATTCCGTCTGAATACGGAAGCACTGCTTACAGACTACGAGTTTTGCTGGGAAAACGATGCACACGGCTGCGACTTTGCCATCACCTGCATACGCAACGGCCTCACGTTGAGAGGGTCTGAAGTAACAGCCGTATGGGACAGGCGGCCTGAACCACCGGAAAAACTGCCTGTACACATCACTGCCAGCATAGACAAGCATAACCGTACAGAGGCTCTTGGCTTCTTGTATTTCCTGCGATACTACCTTAAAGACATACCGTCAATAGGCAGCATTGTGTATGACAGGGTGGCATCCTCAAAGATGTTGCAGGCAAAAATCGCCCAAGCCGTAGGGTTTACAGTGCCCGACACATGCTACTCCAACCGCAAGGCCGACATCGCAAGGTTAGCCGACAAGCACGAGGAACTGGTACTTAAGCCTGTAGAAAGCGACGGAATATGGAACGATGGAGACAATGAGGAATATGTTTTCTACACGCAGAAAATACATTCCGCAACACTTCGCGGCGCACCCGACGAAGCATTTACACAGACTGTAAGCTTTGTGCAGGAATATGTGCCGAAGGCATACGAGCTTCGTGTGACCGTGGTTGGCGACAAAGTGTTCACTTGCAAAATTGACTCACAGCGCCAAGACGACGATACAGGCAAAGTGGATTGGCGGCAAGGCTATGGGCACGGACTGAAATACGAGGCGTACAACTTGCCCGATGACATAGCAGGCAAGTGCATACGCTACCTTAAACTGATGCGCCTTAAATTCGGAGCGTTCGACTTCGTTGTTACACCCACAGGTGAATACGTGTTCCTTGAATGCAATCCTAACGGGCAGTGGCTTTGGATTGAGTTGGCAACAGAAATAAAAATATCTGAAGCCATAGCAGATTTCTTACAAGAACCTAAAACAAAAGACCAATATGAAAATATTGAATGAAAAACAGAAAAGCAATCTTCGCAACCTTATATCATACCAAGCAAGTGCGTGTTATGAGATAACCGGCTTTGTAGACAAAAACGAACAAAGCGAAGACTACTGGCTTGACGTACTGAAAAACGGTAAATGGAAAAGTTGGAACGGAGAAAAATTAGCGTCCGCTTCATCTGGGAACAAGCTTCATTTGAAGAACCTTGACCTATATGCCACATCAGTAAATATCAACCGTTCAGATGCATTGGTAGCGGTATACAATGTCATTTTTTGCGACAGAAGCAATGAAAATGAGCAAATAATCAACGAAAGCCAATACCCGGACGGAGTTAAAAGCAAAAAAGATATACCATTCAAAGTAACAGAAAAGGATTTGGCTTACTTATGGGGATGGAGTAATGGACAGACTATTGGAACAGATGTCTTTTCTGTATCTACACTTGGAGGCGATGACATACCAAAGTGCGACGAATGCAATGGACGCGGATATATTCCATGTGAAACGTGTAACGGACACGGCGAAGTTGTCTGTGAGTTTTGCAATGGAACAGGAGAAATGGAGTATAATGCCGGTAACTATTCAAATGGAGAGACAAAAATAAGATCTAAGACATGCCCTCACTGTGCAGGCAGAGGCCGCGTGACATGTCCCAACTGTCAAGGTGAAGTAAAACATGTATGCAACAAATGCAACGGAAGCGGTAAGATTGTGACTGGCTCTTGCGTACAAAAAGTCAAAACTTTTGATAATTCTTATCACGGCGAAACAAACTTAACGCTGTACATCAATACGGCCTATAATGATGAAGACGGCTCTATCGAGACTGAAAATAGCAAAGTAGACTGTATATGTTGGAACGATAGCTATTGCGATATGTCTGAAGGAAGATGGCTGTCACCAATGCGTATAAGCAGACAGTATGAAGCTCCGGGAAAGTTGATTAAGGACGACAGCAAAGCCATCAGAGCCGAGGCATTAGCCGCGGACGAACTGAAACCTTTAGCGGAAAAGGCCATAAAGTACATTGACGATGAAACAATACGCACTGATGCGGATTATTCCACTGTATGTGTCGTTGAGGATTATTATCAGGCTTCGCCTGTTACGGAAATCATTGTGGAAGAAGAAGATGGCAGCAATCTTGTCTTTTACATGTGGGAAGACATTATATGGTGCACAGGCATCAGCGAAGTAAGCCTGTGGAACGTACTGTTACGACGGATTAAAAACAAACTTTTATGAAAACACTTATAGCATGGCTCATAGCCAACATCGAGGTTATTTTAACCGTAATCATTGCGGTGTGGCTGCTTATAGAATGGATTAGCGGTAACATATCAAACAATACGGCATTCGGCATAGCCGCTGTTGCGACCTTTATAATAGTCGCGCTATTCACTCGTGGTGTAAGGTGGCTGATGGTTATCGTATGTTTCACATTTTACATTTACCTCTATTTGAAAGAGCCTGACATATTTTGGATGCTGATTATACCATCCGCCATAGTCTCGGCCGTAGCTGCCGTGTTTACGGCAATATTCATGGAAGAGGTTGTATCACGCAGGATGCTTTATGTGAACAGCAGTGTAAGCATGCTTGAAACAACCGCATTGTATGTGCTCAACCGACTAACGGTGACGTTCCTCTATACTTCAACCGCGCTGTTCCTGATAAAATTCGGCGACAAAATAGTGGTATAAAAAGACAATGTAATTGACAAGTACATCGTCTTATTAAACAACAAGACAAGTTGAATGTATGGAAAACGACAATAAAATGCAAGAAGCCGTAAAACGGCTGAAAGCTGCACAAGATGAAATATGCCGTGAAATGTACGCGCTTGCAAAGTCCGCCGGACTTTCAAACGACAATGTCAAGCCAATTACCGACGGAGTTTATGACATTGCGGCATATTTAAGCTCCATAAAGGTAATGTGGGTTCTGAAAGAACCTTATGACGACTTCAAGGACGGCAAGCCATACGGCGGTGGATGGGAAGTGTACGAAGCGTTTGACTACAACGGTGCTTGGGCAAACAGAACGTGGCAACCTATAATCTATTCAATGTACGGTTTGTTCTACAACCTGCACTGGCAGGACATGGACTATATACGTGACAAGCCTGAAATGGTAAACATCTTGAAACGGCTTGCATACATAAACATCAGCAAGATGCCTGCCCATAAACAAACCAACGACGCCATGCTGTGGGAATATTACGAAATATGGCGGCCTATTTTGCTAAAACAGATTGAAATATACGCCCCCGACGTGATTGTATTCGGCAACACTTTCAGGTATTTCAAGCGCGATTTGGTAGGCGAAGAAACGCAGCCTGACAAGATATTTGACGGCTACTCTTTCTGCACTTACCACAAAAACGACACTCTTCTGATTGACGCTTATCACCCCAATCAAAAGAGAATAACGCGCGAAACTTACGTCAACACGATCATAGATTTGGTAAGAGAGTCGGATGGCGGAAAGAAATTGTAAGCAAATAAGCGAGCTACACTTGAACAACGATTGACAAAAAAGCCATACGAAGAACAAATTGCAAGCAAACACATTGTCTTGTCCTGGCAAAAGTTGACACATTTATGAACAATAAAAAATGTGTAAAAC